>JAUYEP010000255.1 GCA_030689765.1 Methylovulum sp. | reverse complement strand
TCATTATGTTGTGAATTTTAAAAATCCCCCTCGATCCCCCTTTTTCAAAGGGGGAGGTTCGCCGCCTTACAAGGTCAGCAAAGAAGACGTTAATTCCCCCCCTTTGGAAAAGGGGGGCTAGGGGGGATTTATCAATATAACTCTTTGCTTTAGCTGAGTTGTTCCTTAACTTAATGGCAGTGACGCCGGAGCGTGGGAACGATAAAAGTGTAGGGACGTTGCATTGCAACGTCTCTACAAGATCAACACATAAAGAATGAAAACGCTGTAAAACAGCCACGGGGCACGTCAAAGCACACACGTTATGACCTAAAAAATGAAGGGACACTGTCATCCGTTGAAACAGCTTAACGACGGCACTGATGCAAACATCAAGCAAACAGCCAGCACAGTTTCCCACGCATCACCCGATTGCTGCCCCTTGATTTGCCGGTCTGCCCTGGCGCTCAACACCAGTATATTGTTTAAATCGTTATCGCCCAACCTGTTCAGCGCATCACTGACAAGCTGTTTGCGTTTATCCCAGATTTGATTATTTCTGAACACCATTTCCCGGCTTTGCCCTGACGATAACGCCAATTTGACCTTGATCAGCATCCTCGCTTCACGCGTCAACGCCCATAGCACGATCGGCGCCGCCACGCCTTCTGCCTGCAAACCGGACAATACTTTGAAAATGCGCGTGGCATTGGCCGATAACACGCTATCGATCAGTTTAAAAACATCATAACGGGAACTATCGGCTACGGCATCAGTAATTTCCCGTGCACCGAGATGACCGGTACCGTAAAGCACATAAAGTTTTTCGATTTCCTGTGCGGCGGCTAGCAGGTTGCCCTCAACCCTGGCAAGCAATGCCCTTAACCCTTCCAGGTCAGCATCAAGGCCGCGCTGCTGCATCCTTTGTTGCAACCAGCGCATTAAATCCTGCCCTTCCAGCGGCCACACCTGAATTATTACGCCCTGCTTATCCAACGCTTGCACCCAGCGGGTTTTTAAAGCCTCTTTAGCAATTTTCCCGGCAGTCATCAATAACAGCGTATCTTGCGGCAAGCGTCCGCAATACGCGGTTAACGCTTTTGCGCCGTCTGGACTGACAGTACCCGACGGCAGCCTCAAATCAATAATTTTTTTATCGGCGAAAATAGACAGGGAATCTGCGGACACGCTTAACTGATTCCAGGTGAAACCGGCACTATCAACCGATAAAATCTCACGGTTATCATAACCGGCATGGCGGGCGGCTTTCCTGACGGCATCCGCCGCCTCGCCCAGTTGCAACGGCTCATCGCCACTGATGAAGTACACTGGAGCCAAGCCCTTACGTAGCGCGGCTTCCAGTTGCCCGGGCTTGATCTGCATGTTATTTTGGATGCGCCGCCAGCACCACACGGGCACGATCGATTATCACACGCACGGCCTGCTGATACATTTCATCACGAATGACCGTTTCTTCATTAGCCTTAGCAATAATCTCTTGCTGGTTATTAAAGTATTCACGCTTGATTTCCAAAGGCTGACGCGCCGCCAACAAGGTGTTATCAGCGCCAAGCAACTCATATTCGAAACGGTAGTAAAGCTCAAGCTCATTAGAACGCCCTCGTGCGCTCAACGACAACACGCGCTGGCTTGCCTGTTCCGCATATATTTTGATGACCAGACTGGCATCGTCAGGCGAACTCACCAACTGCCCAGAAGATGCTCTGAGGGATTTACGAAATTGCTCGCGCAACGCCATCGATGCGCCTTCCAGGTAGGCATTTTTCAAGCCTTCAGGAAAGTCAACAGCACCGCGCAAATGGTAGCCACAGGCACTGAGCCATAAGGAAATGGCAATAATAATCAGTTTTTTTGTCAGCACCTGTTCACCTTATGATTTTGTAAGTATTCACTTCCCCCTTTGAAAAAGCACCCAAGGGCATAAAGGGGAACGAGGGGGCAGAGGGGGCGTATCTAATAAAATCTCCCCTAACCCCTCTTTTTCAAAGAGGGGGAACTGAATAAGTATGTGATTTTCAGATAACAATATTCACCAGTTTTTTAGGCACAATAATCACCTTTTTAACCGGTTGACCTTCAATAAAACGCTGGACCTGTCCATCACCCAATGCAATAGCTTGTATGTCATCTGTTGATGCGCTTGCAGAAACAGAAATTTTGCCCCTCAACTTCCCGTTAACTTGGATCATCAATTCCAAAGCATCCTGAACTAACGCGGCTTCATCAACAACTGGCCAAGGCACAGCAACCACGGTTTGTTGATGTCCAAGCTCCAGCCATAATTGATGACAAATATGCGGCACGATAGGCGCTAACATTAATACAATCGCTTCCAAAACTTCCTGACGTACTGCCCTGCCATTATTGGAAGCGTCGGTAAACTTAGCTAAGGTGTTAATCAGCTCCATGTTCGCCGCAATCGCGGTATTAAAAATTGTACGCACCCCCATATCATGGCTGACTTTCTGGATGGTTTGATGCAGCTGCCTACGCACGCTCTGCTGATCTTGTGTCAAAGCCTGTTTATCAAGCGCTGGAACTGCCCTACCCGCTTGAACATGCAAATATGCCTGCCGCCAAAGCCGTTTCAAAAACCGGTGCGCCCCTTCAACGCCACTATCAGACCATTCCAGCGATTGTTCAGGGGGGGCCGCAAACATGATAAACAAGCGCACCGTATCCGCGCCGTATTGGTCTATCAAACCTTGCGGATCAACGGTGTTGCCTTTGGATTTGGACATTTTGCTGCCGTCTTTTAACACCATGCCCTGGGTCAGCAATTTTTTGAACGGTTCATCCGCCAGCAGCAAGCCTTCATCACGCATTAACTTGGTATAAAACCGCGCATACAACAAATGCAAAATCGCATGTTCGATACCGCCGAAATAGTATTCCACCGGCAGCCAATCATTGACCCGCTTATCCAGCATAAAATCCTCCCTGCCCCCCTTTTGCAAAGGGGGAGATTTTTCATCGCCCCCCCCTTTAGCAATAGGGGCTTGAGGCGAATTTTGACAAGCAAATCTTGCGAAATACCAGGAGGATTCCATGAAGGTATCGAAGGTGTCAGTTTCGCGTCGGGCTGGCTTGCCGCAAGCAGGACAAGTGGTTTTTGAGAAGGTCGGATGGGCGACTAGCGGCGATTGTGAGCCGTCCAGCACCACATCTCTGGGTAACTGCACCGGTAAATCCTGTTCAGGCACCGGCACCGTACCGCAATCGCCGCAATAAATGACCGGTATCGGTGCGCCCCAATAACGCTGGCGGGACACGCCCCAGTCACGCAAACGGAAATTGACTTTACGCTGGCCTTTACCGTCTTGTTCCAGCGTTTGCGCAATTTGCACAAACGCCTGTTCCGAACTTAAACCGTCAAATGCACCGGAATTTTTTAACACGCCTTTAACGGTGTAAGCCTGTGTGGAGCAATCATCAGCATCGCCATTTTTCGCAAAAATAACTTGCTTGATGGCGATACCGTATTTGACGGCAAACTCATAATCACGCTGGTCATGTGCAGGGACCGACATCACCGCGCCAGTGCCGTAACCCATCAAGACAAAATTGGCAATCCAGACCGGCACCGCCTCGCCGGTAATCGGATGCAAGGCGTTAATGCCGGACGCGACACCGCGTTTTTCCATGGTTTCCATCGCCGCTTCCGAGGTTTCCATCAGCTTGCATGCGTTGATGAATCCGGCGATTTGAAGATTATTTTCAGCGGCTTTCAGCGCCAACGGATGTTCAGCAGCGACCGCAAGATAGGTCACGCCCATTAAGGTATCAGGACGCGTGGTATAAATGCGTACAGGCTGTTCCATTCCAACCACCTGAAAATCCATTTCCACACCTTCGGAACGCCCTATCCAATTGGCCTGCATGGTTTTCACCTGTTCCGGCCAGCCGTCCAGCGAGTCCAATGCGGTCAGCAATTCATCAGCATACGCGGTGATTTTCAAAAACCATTGCGGGATTTCTTTACGCTCCACTTGGGTATCGCAACGCCAGCAACATCCGTCAATCACTTGCTCGTTCGCCAATACCGTCATGTCGTGCGGACACCAATTGACCGGTGCGGTTTTTTTGTAGACTAAACCTTTTGCCAGCAATTTAAGGAAAAACCATTGTTCCCAGCGATAATAATCAGGATCGCAAGTGGCGATTTCCCTATCCCAATCATAGCCAAACCCCAGCCGCTTTAGCTGCTCACGCATATAATCGATGTTGCTGTAAGTCCAGTCAGCAGGATGGACACCATGCTGCATCGCGGCATTTTCGGCAGGCAAACCAAACGCATCCCAACCCATAGGCTGCAAGACATTTTTGCCTAACATACGTTGATAGCGGCTGATAACATCGCCTATGGTGTAATTACGCACATGTCCCATGTGTAATTTGCCGCTAGGGTACGGGAACATTGATAGACAATAATAATTATTGTCCTTGTCTGAAGATTCCGTCGCTTTAAACACGCCGGTGGTTTCCCAGGCTTGCTGTACGTCTTGCTCGATAGTGAGCGGCTGATAATTTTCTTGCATCCTTCTCGTCTTTTATCAATCAAAAGCGTTAGAATACCGTACAGTTGCTTAAATCTAAAGCGTCAATTTCAGGAGTTTGAAACCATGAATAAAAATAAACTTATCAATGCTTATAGCGACCTTATGGCGCATATCTACGAAGCGATGGACGATACTTTGCATTCTTTTGCCGATGCCTTAGACATCGCGAAAGAAAAAACAAGCAAAGTCAGCGACTTGAATAGCGAAGAGCTGGACAAGGTTTCAGGCTTTGTAAAACGGGACATTGAACACGCCGCGCATGGCTTATCTGAAAAAGCCGATAAAAACTCACTTGCTGAATGGTTCAAATTTGATATTGAGCTGATTGAAAACTTCACACTGGATGCCTTTTTAAGCATAGCCGATAAAACCCGCATCGAACTCGCCAAACTTCAGCTTGTAGCGCAAAAACACACTTACCATAAAGGCGAAATCACCAGTCCAGGCACCTTTATTTGTGATGCCTGTGGCAAGGAAATCGCGTTTAAAACACCCAGCGAAATACCGGAATGCCCTGCTTGCCACGCGGATACCTTTATCCGTATTTGATAGGCTAACCATAACTGTAATTATTCACCTCCCCCTTTGAAAAGGGGGATCTAATAAAATCTCCCCTAACCCCTCTTTTTCAAAGAGGGGGACTGAATAATTACCAATAACTTAATACCTTCCGATTTAATAGGAACACAGACTATGCGTAGAGTAATTTTTAATCAAAAAGGCGGGGTCGGCAAATCAACGATCACCTGTAATTTAGCCGCTATCAGCGCTATCGAGGGCAAGCGCACCTTAGTGATTGATCTGGATATACAAGGCAACTCTACGCAATATCTGCTCGGTGCTAAAGTCAGCGACAGTGATAAAACCATCGCCCACTTTTTTAAAGATTGCTTAAGCCTGTCACTGTTCAGCGGCAATACTGCCGCTTCTGACCTTGAAAGCCTCATCCATGAAACCCCCTTCCCTAACCTGTTTGTGTTGCCCTCACATCCTGAACTGGAACCGTTACAAGGCCGCCTGGAGTCGCGTTTTAAAATATTTAAGTTAAAAGAAGCCCTAGAAAAACTACAAGGTTTCGACAACATCTACATCGACACGCCACCCATTTTAAATTTCTACAGCCAATCCGCCTTAATCGCCGCTGAAAAATGCCTGATCCCTTTTGACTGCGACACTTTCGCCAGAGAAGCCTTATACACCTTGATGCAGGCAGTCACTGAAGTTAAAGCTGACCATAATCAGGCACTGGAAATCGAAGGCATCATCGTCAATCAATACCAAAGGCAAGCCAATCTACCGCGTCAACTGGTTGAAGAACTGATTGCCGAAGGGTTGCCTGTCTTTGCCGCAATGATTTCGCCCTCAGTTAAAGTCAGGGAATCCCATTCCGTCTCACAACCGCTAGTCCATTATGTTCCCAGCCATAAATTGAGTGACGAATTCCGTGCGTTGTATGCCGAAATTCATAATTAACGCCGACATACACCGCTTTAAAAAATCATGATAACTGCTAGCACACGCCCCAAGCTAAACAGCAGAACAAAATACAATTTCATCTATTCCTTGTTTACCTTGTACGAACTGAGATACAACAAAATTTTGCTTAACAACTGCGGTTTTCACCCTTCTGAACTACAAACTGAAAATGGCTTGCAATACCAGTTTTATCTTGAATTACTGAAAACTGTTGAATTACCGCCAGATAAGCCATTAAAAATACTAGAAATTGGTTGTGGTCAGGGACATGGCGGCCTATTTCTACTGCAAAATTACTTTGCAGAACATTCAACCTATACCGGCATAGATATTTCTGACATCGCTATCCACTATTGCAAGCTCAAATATCGGCATCTGCGCAATGCCGCTTTTGTCACCAGCCATAATACCCCGCCTTTTGCAGACCAAACGTTTGATGTGGTCATCAGCATCGAAACCACTTACCCCAGGCATGAGCAAAATTTACAAGAGCTATATCGCTACCTTAAACCCTCTGGTCTACTGCTATTCGCCGAAACCTACGATATGCACGACAACACTAACCATGATATGAAATTGCTCAATAGCGGCTTCACCATCATCAATAAAATCAATGTGACTGAAAATATAGTCGCGGCGTTTATCAACGATAATCAACGCAAGCTGGCTTACCTGAAAAAACTGTCATGGTTACCGAAAAAATCGTTAACCTTTCTCGGCCATTATTTTGGCGTCGTAAACTCGGCACGCTTTGCAAGTTATCAATCCGGTCAACGCAATGGTTTTATTTATGCCGCAAGAAAACCGGTTTAATCACTTAACGTTCATCGAAATACCTTGCGGGTCTGCCCCCCTTTCAGCCATAAGTATCTACATAACGTTACAACCGATTGATTTTAAGTAAATATAATTAATATCAATTAGTTACAAAGCTTGTGTAGATACTTATGCCTTATTAGCTACAAGATAAAATCCGTTGCACTGACGGTAGTTACGCCGGATAACAAAATAGAAAAGTCCGCTGCGTTATCAGCATCATTATTGCCGTAGAGAATGTGATTGGTTTTATCAAAATATAACGCGCCT
>JAUYEP010000242.1 GCA_030689765.1 Methylovulum sp. | reverse complement strand
CGGAAACGCCAGTTTTCGCTTGCGCTCAAACAGGCTTATTCCGGCCTACAGATCTACCATTGTTGCTGTAATCAATCTGATATGAAAACGCTGTAATAATAGGACATAACGTATTGAACAATGTGCTGACACGACTTCACGACAAACAGGCCATTGGCACGATTATCGAAGTGCATGGCCCCGTGGTCATTATTGACTGCAACCGGTTACCCCCTTTGCGGCAGGCGTTATGCACCTGTTTTGACGATGTTTCTTATCTGTTCGAAGTGCATCAGCATCTTGACGAACACCGGATCAGGGCGATTACCCTGCACGGCACGGCGGGCTTGAGCCGAGGCATGCTTGTCTACGACACCGGCGCACCGTTGCAGGTGCCGGTGTCTGAACAGTGCCTGGGACGCTTGCTGAATATCTTTGGCGAACCGCTGGACGGGCAACCGCCCTTGCCGCAACACCAGTTCCGCAACATCCACGCGAAACCCCTACCCTTATCCGAAGCCATTGGCATCAGTGGCATTCTGGAAACCGGCATTAAAGTCATTGATTTATTATGTCCTTTCGTCAAAGGCGGAAAAACCGGCTTGTTCGGCGGCGCAGGTGTCGGCAAAACGGTGCTGGTCATGGAATTTATCCATGCGGTTTCCGCCATCCATAAAGGCGTTTCGGTGTTTGCCGGCGTGGGCGAGCGCATCCGTGAGGCGCATGAATTGTGGCGGGAAATGCAGCAAGCCGGTGTGATGGACGATACCTTGATGGTGTTCGGACAAATGGATGAATCCCCTGGCGTGCGCTTCCGCATTGGCCTGTCGGCGTTGACTTATGCCGAATACCTGCGGGATACCCTGCACAAGGAAGTTTTATTTGTCGTCGATAATGTGTTCCGGTTTGTCCAGGCGGGCAGTGAAATCTCCAGCCTGCTGGGGCGTATGCCCGCCACCGTGGGCTATCAACCGACATTGACGACCGAAGTGGCGGAGCTTGAAGACCGCATATCGTCCACGCGCGATGGCGCCATCACGTCGGTACAGGCGGTTTACGTCCCTGCCGATGACATGACGGATCCGGCGGTCAGCGCCATACTCAGCCATTTGGACACCATCGTTATCCTGTCTAGGGATCAGGCCAGTAAAGGGATTTATCCGGCGGTTGACCCGTTGCGCTCAAGCAGCAAGTTGATGGACAGGCATACGCTGGGCGAGCGTCATGTCGCCGTAGCCGAAGGGGTGCGTGGGCATCTGGCGCGTTATGCGGAATTGGAGGATATTATCGCGATGCTGGGCATTGAAGAGCTGTCTGAAGCCGACCGCAAAATAGTGATGCGGGCGCGTAAATTGCAACGCTATCTTACCCAGCCCTTTTCGGCACTCGCCCAGCACACGCGCCAAACCGGGGTTTCCGTGCCATTAACGCAAACGTTAAATGATTGTGAGGGTTTTTTAAGCGGGCGTTATGATGCTGTTTCCGAAGCGCAATGCTATATGCGCGGCGCCATGCAGGATGGCTTATGAACGCATTTACGCTGAATATATTTGCCGCCACCCAAGAGCAACGCATTAGCGGCGTCACCTCGTTTGTCGGTGAAGACGCCTCCGGCTTTTTCGGCATTCAGGCGCATCATGTGCGGTTTATGACCACGCTGGTTTTTGGTTTGGCTAGGTTCAGGGTTGCAACAGACGCCTGGCAATATTTGGCTTTACCTGGCGCGGTGCTTTATTTCAACACTAATGAGTTGACGCTCAGCACCCGGCATTTTTTGATAGGCTCCGATTTGGAAAGCATCAACACGCTACTGCAAAAGCAGTTTTCCAACCAGGAAGACCAGTTGGGCGCTACCCGCGAAAGCCTTGACCGCATGGAGCAGGCCATGCTCAAACGCCTGATGTCACTTAAACGCAAAACGGTGTGGCAATCATGAACCCACAGCAAAAGTTTAAAAAATCTATAGAATTTCAGATCAAACGTATTAAAAAAGCCGAAAACTGTAAGGCGGTTTCGCGACAGCAAACCGCCATCGGTGCTAACCAAAATGGCGGATTGCCTGGCGGCGAATTCCGCCCTACGGCACTGAGCTTTTTGGGGATCAGAATCAAGATATAAGGGTGGGCAACGCTTTTTTGCCCACCTAGGGATAAGCTAAAAGGTGGGCAGAAAAACGTTGCCCACCCTACACGGCTGTTGAAACCTATCCAGGCAAGCGCGTGTATGGTCTTTTTATTGCCAATAAAACAGATACCAATACTGTAGAAACATTTAGGATTGGGTTCTGGTATAAGGCTGATGACTCCAAAATGGCCCTTCAGATTGTGCCTATAACCCTTGATCAGTTCGAAAGACTTTTTAGTGCTGGTTTTTCATCTGGAACAATCTCACCTTTATTTATTCAAGATTTTTTACGCAATTGCCTTGCCGTAAGTAATTATGAAGCTCCTGCGTGGAAGATTGAAATTGAGCGGACAGTTCAGGAAAAAATTACTTAAAACTGTAAGGCGGTTTCGCGACAGCAAGCCGCCATCGGTGCTAACCAAAATGGCGGATTGCCTGGCGGCGAATCCGCCCTACGGCACTGCCTGGTTATTATTTTGATTGTGTTGTTCACAAATCCCTTGCTTGAATACATCATTAAGTAACGCAGGCTCACATGCAATTCGACCCCAGCACGTTTATTCTTGAAATCATCAATTTCCTGATCCTGATCTGGATTTTGCAACGGCTTTTTTATAAGCCAGTGCTGGAGGTCATTGCCAAACGCAAGCAGTTTATCGACCAAACTCTGGCCGATGCCAAAGCTATACAACAGCAGGCGGAACAACAGCGCCGCCTTTATGAAAACCGGCAAAAGTTATGGGAGCAGGAAAAACAGGCGGCGATTAACGCCTTGCATCGGCAACTGGATGCCGAACGGGCGGCACACCTGAAACAGTTGTCGAGTGACTTTGAGCAGGAGCGGCAAAAAAGCAACGTGACCTTAACGCGTAAACAGCAGGAATTGCAACGGCAGGCAGAAAAACAGGCATTGCAAAACGCCGCCAAATTTGCCGGACTTTTGCTGCAACAAGCGGCAGGGCCTGAGCTGGAGGCGCGGTTGTTTGCGATGCTATTAGAGCAATTGACGACCTTGCCGGAAGCCTGCCGTTTGTGTTTACAAACACTGGACAGCAAAAAAAATATCCCTATCAAAGTCACCAGCGCTTATCCCTTGACTGACGGACAACAACAGCAACTGAAACAACGCTTGGGCGCACAAATTAATAGCCCAATCACTTGCCAGTATCATCAAGATAGCCAACTTATCGCAGGGTTACGCATAGACATCGGCGCCTGGGTGTTAAACGCCAACCTGCAACACGAACTCGCTGGTTTTGCAACGCTTTCCCATGAGTCAGAATAAGCCGGAACCCGCCACCTTGCTGGACAAGCAAACCGCCTGGCTGAACGGCTATCAGCCAGGGCTGCGTATTGTCGAACAAGGCGCCGTCATTTCCATAGGCGATGGCATCAGTTGGATCAAGGGCTTACCTTCGGCGGCTATCGAGGATATTTTATTGTTTGCCGATGGTAGCCGGGGCATGGTGTTTGACCTCAACCGCGATAAAATCGGCGCCATTTTGCTGTATGAAACTGATGCGCTGACGGCGGGCACCACCGTGCATCTTGCCAAACATCCGCTGAGTGTGCCGGTTGGCGACGAATTTATTGGCCGGGTTATCGATCCCTTAGGCTTGCCTCTGGATGGGCAACCCGCGCCTACGGCTAGCGGCCTTGAAAAACTGGAAAAAGAATCGCCTGCGATTATTGCCCGCGATTTTGTCAACAAGCCGCTCTACACCGGCATTAAAATTATCGACACCCTGATCCCGATTGGCAAAGGTCAACGGCAACTTTTAATCGGCGATGAAGGGCTGGGGCGAAGTTCGATTGCTATCGATACTGTCATCAATCAAAAAGACAAAAACGTCGTCTGCATCTATGTGTTGATTGGCCAGAAACGCTCCGCCGTGGTCAGCACCATTGAAACCTTGCGGGCACATGGCGCATTGGCGCATACCCTCTGCGTGGTTGCCGAAGCCAGCGCCTTGCCCGGCCTGCAATACCTTGCGCCATTTGCCGGTTGCGCCCTGGCTGAATACTGGATGGCGCAAGGCCGCGACACGCTGGTTGTTTATGACGATTTATCCACCCATGCCCGCACTTATCGGGAATTATCGCTGTTGTTACGCAGGCCGCCGGGCCGGGAAGCCTACCCCGGCGATATATTCTTTGTACATTCGCGTTTATTGGAACGCTCAACCCGCCTGAATGCGCAAAACGGCGGTGGTAGCATGACCGCGTTGCCGATTGTCGAAACCAAGCAGGGGGAAATTGCCGCTTATATTCCCACCAATCTGATCTCGATCACCGATGGGCAAATTTATCTGGATAACGATTTGTTTGTTTCAGGCTTTCGTCCAGCCATAGACATCACCAAATCAGTATCGCGTATCGGTGGCAAAGCCCAGCACAGCAGCATCCGTAACCAAGCCGGGCAAATGAAATTGGATTATTTACAGTTTCTTGAGCTGGAAGCCTTTACCCGTTTTGGCCAACGTCTGGAGGCTTCGATGGAAGCCCGTATTAAACGCGGGCGGTTGTTGCGCGAAATCCTCAAGCAAGACCGCTTGGCGCCGTTCGACAGTTTATTTCAACTGGCCTGGCTGATCGCCTTTAATGCCGGTTTGTTAAACCAGTCAGAACCCAACGGCATCAAAATGCGCCTTACCCGCATTGAACAAGGCGTTAAAACCACGGCGCTGACCTTGGACAGCAGCGCCGAACAATGGCAAACGGCAATCGGTCTGTGGTTAGATATTGACCGCCTGATTGTTGCATGAGCCAAAGCCACGACCTGCAACTGCATATAGTCAAATTGCAGGAAATACGCAGCATCCTCACAGCGATGAAAAATCTGGCCTTGATTGAAGCGCACAAATTGGCGCGTTTTCAGCCCCTGCAAAGCCAAACCGTTGCCGCCATTGAATTGGCTGCAAGCGATTTTCTGAATTTTTACCCGCAGTTGGCAACAGCCGACCGCCTGGCTCAATCTGTTTGCATCATGGTCGGCACAGAACGTGGATTTTGCGGCGATTTCAATGAAAAAATAATCAACGCAGACAAGGGGCAAGCACATTCCAGGGTTATTGCCATCGGTACCCGATTGGCTAATAAATTGGCCGGTAGTGTATTTGAACCGGTAACCACATTGACTGGCGCCAATGTTGCAGAAGAAGTGCCCAATATCGTTAATTGTTTGATTGATGGCATTACCCCCGTAGCAAACCATTTAAATAACCATCATCTGGAAATTGGCTTGACTGCGGTTTATCACGATAGCGCACCTCTGCAAATTAGCCATCGGCAACTGCTCCCGCTTTGCCCGCAGCAAAACGAAGCTAACATCAACCACCACTTCCCGCCTTTGCTCTACTTAAAGCCGGAAGCTTTTTTTTCTGACTTACTCGGTCATTATTTGTTTGCAGCGTTGCACGAAATACTTTATGTGTCGCTAGCCGCAGAAAATCATCGCCGACTGCAACACCTGGAAGGTGCAATAAATCATCTGGATGACGGGATCATAAATTTGCACCGAAAATCACAAACCTACCGTCAGGAAGAAATTACCGAGGAGATTGAAGTCATCCTGCTTAACGCCGAAAATATTTAAATGGCCCAGCGGGCGTGGGCATCCCCCTCTTTCGGATGCCGCCTCTCCATGTCAGTTCATAGATGTCAAACTCATTTACGCACTGACTATCGTTGCAACCTAATTTAATACCCGATGCGGGTGTGATTAAAAATGTCGTGCGCGTCCTTTACGATAGAATATCCGACCTTTACTGATCATTACCTACTTCAAAATGAAACAAGTTGAATTACTTTCCCCTGCCGGAACCCTTAAAAACATGCGCTATGCTTTTGCATACGGTGCGGATGCCGTTTATGCAGGGCTGCCGCGTTATAGCCTGCGGGTGCGCAACAATGATTTTCTTGCCGATAATCTGGCTAAAGGCATAGATGAAGCCCATCAACAAGGCAAAAAGTTTTTTCTGGCGACCAATGTGATCCCGCATAACGCCAAGGTTAAAACCTTTATTAAAGATCTCACGCCGATTATCGCCATGCAGCCGGACGCCTTGATTATGGCTGATCCGGGTTTGATGATGATGGCTCGGGAAGCATGGCCCCAGATGCCGATCCATTTATCGGTGCAGGCCAATACCGTCAATTATGCGTCGGTAAATTTCTGGAAAAGCATGGGCGTTGAACGGGTCATTTTGTCCCGCGAGCTGTCACTGGATGAAATTGAAGACATCCGCCAGCGTTGCCCTGATACCGAACTTGAAGTGTTTGTCCACGGTGCGTTATGTATTGCTTATTCCGGCCGCTGTTTGTTATCCGGCTATTTCAATCACCGTGACCCTAATCAGGGCACTTGCACCAACTCTTGCCGCTGGAAATATGACATGCTGCCCGCGCATGAGAACGCCGAAGGCGACACGGTGCTGGATGGCGGCGCGTTGTCGATGTCTGACCTCAGCAATGCCAGTTGTGGCGGCGCGGAGCGGCATCCGTTGGCGGATAAATTGTATTTTTTGGAGGAAGAAGGCCGCAAAGGTGAACTCTTGCCGGTGATGGAAGATGAGAACGGCACTTACATCATGAATTCAAAAGACTTGCGTGCCATCGAGCATGTGCAGCGTCTGGTCGAAATCGGCGTGGACAGCCTTAAAATTGAAGGCCGCACCAAATCACATTATTATGTGGCCCGCACTGCACAAACCTATCGCCAGGCGATTGATGATGCGTTGGCAGGCCGTGCATTCCAGCCTGAATTGATCGGCGTTTTGGAAAACCTGGCTAACCGGGGCTATACCGACGGTTTTTATCAACGCCACCATACCCACGAACAGCAAAACTATATCACGGGCTATTCACAGAGCCACCAGCAGCAATTTTGCGGTGAAATCAGAAGTTATGACCAAAAAACCGGCCTTGCCACCATTGATGTCAAAAACAAGTTTTCGGTCGGCGATAAGCTGGAATTGATACTGCCGGAAGGCAATCAGGATATTGTCGTTGAACGCATGGAAGGCATGTACGGGCAAGCCATGGCAGAAGCGTTGGGCGGGGGGTATGAAGTTAAAATACCCCTGCCGGAAACTCACAGCGGTCATGGCCTGTTGGCGCGTTATATTTAAGCAAGGGCTGTAGGGTGGTTTCGCGACAGCAAACCACCCTACAGGGTTGCCCATAGTGGCGGATTGCCTATCGGCGAATCCGCCTTACAGCTTTATTTTTTAGGTTTACATTGAACCAATTTACTACAATATAGCCACCAGCCGCTTTTACAGCAGGTCTTGAAGAATTTGTTACAACAACCGTCTGCGCAAAAACATGCGGATGCCTTAGCCGAGCGTGTTTTATCTGATGATGACTGGCAACTCCCTCTACTTCTTTTATAATCAGCAATTTTTGAAAAATCTGCACTTGCTGTTAAGCGTTTGTCATTTTTTTTGTAACGCGGTTCTTTGCCGCTTAAAATGTCTCCGTTCAATCTATCTAAATCGTCCAAGGCTATTTGACGCTCGTCTTCTGGAATTTTTTCCAGTGCATCTGGATAGATAGCAAGAGTCCCATCGTCTTGAACAGATAGAAGTTCAAACGCATAAATCACATGATTATTTTGTTCAACATCAGTGGCATACACATTGAAACTCACAATGACGAATAATGCGCTCAAAATAAAATTTACAATTTTTTTCATAACAATCTCAATACACGATTAATGGAGAGCTAATTATCAATCTACCTCACCTATGCTACAATCAACTAACACTTACAGTACCTACCCTAGTTGTTGCTAACCTATGAAAACACATGACAAAATTCGCTTGATGCGCGAAGAACGCAATTGGTCACAAGAGGAAATGGCTGAAAAATTGAACATGTCCACCACGGGTTACGCCAAAATCGAACGCGGCGAATCGCAAGTTTATCTACGAAAACTGGAACAAATTGCCGAGAAATTTGGAGTGGATTTAATTGAATTACTGTCTGTTGGTGAAAAACACATTTATCTAATAATCGATAACAGCAATAACGGCTGTAATGTGATTGGCTCTTCAGGCGAAATTGCCCACGAATTGCAAAAACTGCAATTGACTGTTCAACATCAAAAAGAATTGCTCGGCCAGCAACAACGAGAAATCACCGCACTGCAAGACATCATTACCTTGTTAAAAGAGGCGCAGGCAAAATGAATGATGGTGTCGTTGTTCGTTGAACAAATCTCACCATCTCTATTCCTCATCAAACCCGTCACCAAACCACAAACAATTCGCATAACGATGGGTTTCACTTCGTTCTACCCATCCTACATTTCAACCTTACAAAACAAAAAACCATGCAAGAAATCTACATCCCCCAAACCATCGAACAAGCTTAGTGGGCAACGCTGCCCTGCCCCCCCTTTTTCGTACAATCTGACATTGCCCGTGTGGGCACGGAAAGCATGTGCCCACCCTACAAGCTAGAGCTGTAGGGTGGTTTCGCGCGAGCAAACCGCCATCGGTGCGCCCCGTTGGGCGGATTGCCTAACGGCGAATCCGCTTTACAGCTTTATATTTAAGCAAGTGGCTGATTCTAGCCGATCCTAATCTCATGGGAATTCAAATCTCTTGCTCTAATTTGTCACAAATTTTGGCAATGGCCCCCTGGTTCTGCCGGACAAACAGCTTGGCTTTTTCAGTCAGTTGTTTTCTGAAAGCGGGGTCTGCGTACAATTTAAGGATGGCATTTACAACGGCCCCTTTATCCAGACATTGTATTGCCGCGCCATGCGTTAGCGCACCTTGGGCGATGTCTTTAAAATTAGCCATATAAGGGCCGAACAGAACCGGCACCCCCGCTGCGATGGCTTCCAGGATATTATGCCCGCCCACCGGAACTAGGCTGCCGCCAATGAAGGCAACATCCGATGCGGTATAAAGCAGCTTTAATTCGCCTAGGGTATCCGCAAGATAAATATCGGTTGATGGCTGACAAATAGCGCCGGTTGTGCGGATGGCGACCTCCAAGTGTTGCTGTCCACACTGCTTTTTTACGTCTATAAACCGCTCCGGGTGTCTAGGGGCAATCAGCAGCAGCAATTGGGGTATTTTCGGTTTAATTTCCTGATAAATTTCCAGGCATATTTTTTCTTCGCCTTTATGGGTGCTGGCGCATATCCAGACAAACCGTCCGCCGAACAAGCCGGTTTTTAGCTGCAAGCCTTGCTCAATAATGTCCCGTGAAATATTAATATCAAATTTTATGTTGCCTAAGACAGTCACTTTTTCTTCGCTGGCGCCAATGCTGATAAACCGTTGGCTATCGCCCTGTGTTTGTGCCGCAATCAGCTTGACCGCGGCTAACGCTGGGCGAATCAATGCCGGAATCCTTTGATAACCCCGCGCCGATTTTTCTGATAAGCGGGCATTGATAATATATAAAGGGATGTTGTTTTTGCCACAGTAGGCGTAAAGGTTCGGCCAAATTTCAGTTTCCATGATAACGGCCAGTTTGGGCTTAAAACAGTGCATAAACCGACGGACGCCATCAGGAATATCATAAGGCAGATAAACGTGTGCGACGGTGTTTTTCATTACTGCGGTGACGCGGGCGGAGCCGGTTGGTGTCGTCGTCGTGATTAACAGCCTTGCATCAGGATGCTTGTGTTGTATCTGTCGGATTAATGGAAACAACGCTTCAGCTTCACCTACTGAAACGGCGTGAAACCAGATAACATCGTCATGAAACTTTTTATCGTAGAAAGCAAAGCGTTCACGCCAGCGGCTTAGATAATCAGGTGCTTTGATGCTTCGCCAGAGCAAGCGCAGTGCGATGATGGGGATAATCAAATAAAACAGGCTGGAATAAAAAACGCGCATAAAAACGGGAATGCCATTAAAAGTGCGGGGATCTCAAGCAACATCATGCACACGATTAAGGCGCGGGCATTGCTTACAATTAATAAGGGGTGTCCCCACGAAGACTAGAAAACACACCTTCGTAGCTTCGTGGGAGTCTGGCTTTTTGATGTATTGGGATTATGCTTCAGCAGCAATTTTAATAGGCAGCGTCACGATAACATCGGTGTGAATGGTGATGTCGATATCATAATCACCAATGTGACGGATTGCGCCATGTGGCAGGCGGATTTCGTGCTTTTCCACAGGGATGCCCGCCGCTGTAATGGCTTCGGCGATATTATGCGTACCGACTGAACCGAATAATCTGCCTTCATCACCGGCTTTATGCGTAATAACCACTGTCAATTTACTTATCGCATCCGCACGGGCTTGAGCCGCATGCAACTTTTCAATGGCAGCTTTTTCAAGTTCTGCGCGACGCGCTTCAAATTCAGCTATTTTCTTGGCGCTGGCAGCAACGGCCTTACCTTGTGGAACCAGATAGTTTCTGCCGTAACCGGCTTTAATGGTGACTTTGTCGCCCAGGTTACCCAGATTAGCTATCTTTTCAAGAAGAATGACTTCCATCTTTTATTACCTCAGTTTTTCGGCTGTGAGCCGACTATTTTTACGCCATCAGGCGTTGGATTGGTTATACGGCGATTTCCTGCGAAGAATATACCCGACTTGCTGGTCTTTTTGCCCACAACTGCGTTATAAAAATGGTTGCATAGCTCGCTATGCGCCCATTTTATGCCTTGTTGTGAACAAAAATCCTGCACAATTCAGGTATATTCATTCTTGGATATCGCCTATTTGTTTTTTCGTAAGTTCAACCACGCATCAGCCAGTCCGACTAAAGCAACGGGTAACAAGGCATGGGGTATCAGAAATAAAGTGATATAAAACATCGGTACGGTATAACGGGCCAGTTTCATTGCGGCAAACAGGGTATGCAGGACAGCGGTCCCTATAACGGCATAGAGTACGAACAATAAAATGGCCGCATTCCATGACACTTCAGAAACTATGCCGGTGCTTAGCGCTGCGATTGCCATAACTGCAATACTGCCTATTGCCAATCTGGGTTGAGTGCTTAGTGACAAATATTCCTGCTTAAAACCGCCGGGGTTATAGAGGTTAGCCTGCCACCAGCGCCCCAGAAACAAGCCGGACAGTAAGCTAAAAACCGTCCCTGCAGCAACTACGCCGGTCATATAATGTGACATGACATCTATGGTGTGGTTGACATCTTCAACAGGTGCATTGGCGTTAACCGGCAGCATCTGCGCAAGCAAGGTTTTCCACATTGCAGCAACTTCCTGGTTATAGAGGTAATAGCCAACAACACCAAGCACACCTAATAACACGGCAATTTCAACGGCCAGTGATAAATGCCGGCCTTCCCGCAATACTATTGAAATTAACCAGACAGGAAGCCATAACACCACGGCATAAGCCAGTGCAAACTGATAATTGCCTAAAAGCATCAGGCCGAGCACGCCGGCAGCCACGCTTGAACACAGCAATACATACAGGCCTTCAAAAGCCCCCAGCCTTAAAGTGACCAGGGCAACCGAGGCTGAACTTACAACGCTGACGGGGGGCATAATGAGTGACAACAATGCCAGGGACGAAGCCACTATCATGGCCTGCATCCGTCCCCGCATGATGTAAGCCGCTAAAAAATTCACTCTACCCCCAGTACGTTATTTATGCGCGTCGCAGAAAGGCAATAAAGCAATAAAACGTGCCCGTTTAATCGCCACACATAACTCCCTTTGATATTTGGCGCTGGTCCCAGTAATGCGGCTGGGAACGATTTTGCCGGTTTCGGTAATATAATCACCCAATAAATCCAGATCCTTATAGTCGATCTGTGTGCCGCCTTCTGCGCTGAACCGGCAGAATTTTTTGCGTCTAATGTTACGTGCCATAATAATTCTCTTAAATCTTTGGTGAGGTGTTTGTTTAGAATGTGTTTATTCAGGAATGAAGCCGTCGGCATCGAAATCTTCGCCGATGGTATCCAAATCAATTTCATCATCAGCAATGATTGCAGCCGATGCCGCAGCTGCAATTGCCGATGCTTCCTTGGCAGCCGCGTCTTTAGCCTTGGATTCGGCGAGTTTATTTTCTTCAGCAGTTGAGATGGCAATGATGGACGTTTCTGTAATCGCTTGTTTTTGCAATAAAGTCATACTACGCAAAATAGCATCGTTAAAACGAAACCCAGTTTCCAGCTCTGCCAGGGTCGGCTGATCGCACTCGACATTCATCAGCACATAATGTGCTTTATGTATTTTTTTTATTGGATAGGCCAAATGCCTACGGCCCCAATCCTCCAAACGATGGATTTTTCCAGAGGTGGCTTCGATAGTTGATTTATAGCGTTCAATCATTCCAGGAACCTGGGCGCTTTGATCAGGATGGACTAAAAAGATGATTTCATAATGTCGCATTATTTTTCCTTTCGGTTAAAGCCTTCCCTTTTTTTATAAACGGGTAAAGCAAGGAGGGGCGGATTGCCCCATAGGACCGCGCATTATATAGGCTTTTTTAATTATTGAAAAGAATCGTGCAACTTAATTCAGGGATGCACTGTTATAAGGCTTTGATAACTGCAAACGGTTAATCCAAAAACCCTTACCCGTTCCCATAGTCAGGGCAGCACAAACTCAATTTCAACTTGACAAAAAATCTGCATCGTAGACACTAGAATCGTTTTAACAACTTAAGAGTACCATTTTGAACGACATGCCCCTGAGTGTGCTATTTGGCATACTTGCATTAATGCTCATTCTTTCCGCCTTTTTCGCTGGCTCAGAAACATCTTTAATGTCGTTAAACCGGTACCGTTTAAGGCATCTGGTTAAGTTAAAGCATCCTGGAGCGGTAAAAACACATAAACTGCTGCAAAGGCCAGACCGTTTGCTGGGTCTGATCTTGTTGTGCAATAATTTTGTCAATAATTTTGCCGCATCAATAGCAACTGTCATTGCCATCAAGCTCTATGCCAACGATGAATCCATCATTGCTATTGCGACCGGAATTTTAACTATCGTCATGCTTATTTGCTCAGACGTAACCCCCAAGACACTGGCCGCCCTCAAGCCTGAACTGCTTGCCTTTCCCGCCGCATGGATTTACACCCCCTTACTAAAAATACTTTATCCGGTCGTCGGCTTCGTCAATTTATTTGTCAATTTGTTACTTCGTATTGTCGGCGTCGATGTCAAAAAAAGTCACCATGACACGCTAAATAAAGATGAGTTAAAAAGCATCATTACCGAAGCCGAGAGCTTGATGCCGATACGCTATCAAAAGATGCTGCTGGGTATATTGGATCTCGAATCGGCAACGGTTGAAGATATCATGACACCCCGTAATGAAATTGTCGGTATTGATCTTGAATCACCCATTGAAGGCATTGTTGAGCGCATCAAAACTAGCCCTCATTCCCAATTGCCGGTTTATAAGAAAAGCGTCGATAGGGTTATTGGCCTTCTGCAGTTAAGAAAAGCCCTTATCGAAGTCGGTAATGAGGATTTTGATAAGCAAACCATTATCAATTTACTGGCTAAACCTGTATTCATTCCTGAAAGCACGCCTGTGCATACCCAAATGCTGAAATTTAAAAGCGAGAAAATCCGCATAGGCTTGGTTGTAGATGAATACGGCGATGTGCAAGGCCTTGTCACCCTGGATGATTTATTGCAAGAGATCGTCGGTGAGCTGATTACAGACGTCACGACTGCCGCCAGAGAGCAAAGTGACGGCAGCTATTTGGTTGACGCCAATATTACGGTTCGGGAATTAAACCGGGTCACCCAATGGTCTTTACCAACAGAAGGGCCAAAAACGCTTAATGGCCTTATCATTGAATTCTTGGAAACCATTCCAGAGCCCGGAATCAGTATCAATTTGCACGGCTACCCTATCGAAATTATAAAATGTGATAAAAACACCGTTAAACTGGTTAAGTTTTTGCCTGGAAAATAATTCGTAGCCACTTTTGAAAACATGTATTTTCTTGGATAACAAAAATAATACCGACTATAATTAAAGTCCATCCAAGACCACAAACTGTTGCAATGGCAAAACTTACTGTTTTTTTTAAATACAAAGCGATTGATTCATACTTGTTTGAAAACGGTATTGTTCATATTGGTCGTGATGAAACCAATAACGTAACCATAGATAGTCTCGCGGTCGCCCCCGCTCACGCCGCGATTATCATTCGCGATAATGAAAGCACCATCAAACAGCTCAACGACAATTTTCCATTAATTATCAATGGCCAGAAGGTCAAAGAATGCAATTTGCATGATAATGACACGATAACGATAGGGAAACATGATGTTGTCTATAATACGACCGAGCCCGTAGACAAATCCAAACCGTTTGACTCCCAATCATTAGAAAACACCATTGTTGTCGGCAGGGACTCTTTTGACTATGAACCTGACGGCGATACGCCTTTGCCGCCCGCCAGCTTGCAAGTGATGAATGGAAGCAACATCGGCAAGGTATTGTCATTAAAGAAACCCATGACACGTTTAGGCTCTAATGGTAGCGGCGTTATTATAATTTCCAAGAAAAGGGAAGGTTATTTTGTGTCGGTATTGGAAAATGTAGGCGTCATAGCCCTCAACAATATCCCTATAGAAAATAATTATATCAAGTTAAATAATAACGATATATTGACCATCAATAAAGTTTCATTGCAGTTTTTTTTGAATTAAGCCCGCACACATCCTGAACCAACAAACATTCCGGATAGCCCCAGTTTCTTTTTTAAGGCATCACCCCGTCTTGCTCCAAAATCGTAAAATTTTGAAAGCTAACACCCTGTAAATGCGGGATAAAGTCTTACAGAAGCCTACAGTCCGTCAGTTAGATGGGGGCAATCCCAGTTAAATGTGGGGGGCTAAACCCGTAACCTGCTACGTCCATACAGGCACATGGTTACCGCCTTAGTGGGTAGCCGAAGATTCTAATGATTTATATGTCCATGATATGCTATGAAAAAAATGGAACGTCGGGCACTTTAAAAAGAAGTGCCCGCAAATCTCCTAAACATCCGGCAAATAACTGTAATGACTCCATGAATACAAAGGTAGAAATTTTTCCGTGGGACGATAATTTTAATACCGGAATCCCTGAGATTGATGCCCAGCACCAAAAACTGGTTCAACTTTTAAATGAACTCGCCAGCTATTTAGGCAATCAATCCGAAACGCCGCAATTAAACAGGGTGTTTGATGATTTGGCGCAATATGCAGTTTACCATTTTAAAACGGAGGAAATTATATGGAACCAATATTTTCAGGATGATGCCTGGGGTATTGCCCATGAAACCACCCACGGACAATTCATTTCTGAGTTGCTCAAGATAAAAAGCCACGAAAACAAAGAGCTAGATGACGAAGTCACCGAAGAAATCGTTGCTTTTTTAACGAATTGGCTTGTTTTTCATATACTCGAATCCGATATGCGCATGGCTAAGGCGGTTCTGGCGATACGGCAAGGCGCTAGCTTATCCGAAGCCAAAAAACAGGCCAACACTGCCCTGGACGGTTCCATGAAGGTTTTGATCGAAGCCATATTGGGAATGTACAGAAGCCTGACTAGCCGGACTTTACAGTTAATAAGGGAAGCCAATGAGCGGAAAAAAGCCGAATCGAAATTACGGCTTGCTGAGAACGCCATAGAAAGCACCATAGAAGCCATCGTGATTATGGATGACGAATTGAATGTCATTGAG
>JAUYEP010000278.1 GCA_030689765.1 Methylovulum sp. | reverse complement strand
TGTGTGTAAAAAAATAACAAAATAACAAAATAACATATTTTTTTGCACACAACTTTTACACAACTAAGTAACAACTCTATTTTTAAACTAAGCTGATGTTTTAAAACTATAATAATGCTTTCCCACTGTTTTTTTATGCGCTAAGTAGTAATAAATACAGAAAGATATAATTCATTGTTATTACGGGAATTTTTCAATCTGAAATGCACTGGAAAGCGTAAAAACAGGATTGATACAGCGTGTTTTCATCCTTCGTTAGTAAACGTTGGGTCACCAACTTAAGCCGGACGTTTCCGGCCTACAAGATCAACACACGGAGAATGAAAACGCTGTAAGAAGGAGGGATTTACCTGGTATTTGGCAGCAAAGCATATCGGAATGCTCCGACATGCTATGGTAGACATTACCCGGAACACAAACTTGTGGGAAGGGTAACCGTTTAATTTTTAAGCTTGGCTACCAGCATTTTATTCACTTCAGCCGGATTGGCTTTGCCTTGCATTTCTTTCATGACTTGACCTACAAAAAAGCCGAACACTTTATCTTTGCCGCTGAGATACTGCTCAACTTGCCCTGGATTAGCGGCGATGATTTTGTCAATAATCGCTTCTATTGCGCCGGTATCGGTGATTTGTTTCAGACCTTCTACTTCAATAATGTCATCAGCGTTTGAATTCGGATATAGCCAAAGCGCTTCAAAGACTTGCTTGGCGATTTTACCGGAAATGGTGATGTCGCTGATACGTGCCAATAAACCTGCCAATTGTGTAGCACTGACGGGTGATTCGCTAATGTCCAGATCCGCCTTATTGAGTGCGGCGGAAAGATCGCCGGTTATCCAGTTAGCGCAAAGTTTTGCTTCACAGGCTGATGTTTTAACAACTGTTTCATAATAATCCGCCATAGCACGGGACGACGTAAGTATTGCGGCACTTTCATCATCCAGTTGATAATCGGTCTTAAACCGCTGCTTTTTGGCTTGGGGCAATTCTGGCAATGCGGCCTTAACCTGCGCTTTGAAAGCCTCGTCAATTTCCACGGGCAATAAATCAGGGTCAGGAAAATACCGGTAATCATTGGCTTCCTCCTTGCTACGCATCGGGCGTGTTTCATCTTTAACCGAATCATAAAGGCGGGTTTCCTGAACGACGCGGCCGCCACTTTCGATTAATTCGATTTGCCGCCCGATTTCGTGGTTAATCGCCTTTTCAACAAATTTGAATGAGTTGATATTTTTAATTTCGGCGCGGGTGCCAAAGGCTTGTTGGCCTTTTGGACGCACGGAAACGTTTGCATCACAACGGAACGAGCCTTCCTGCATATTCCCGTCGCATATCCCCAGGTAGCGCACCAATTCATGCAATTTGCGCATGTAGGCGACGGCTTCCTTAGCCGAGCGCATATCCGGCTCGGAGACAATTTCCAGCAATGGCGTTCCGGCCCGGTTTAAGTCGATGCCACTTAAGCCATGAAAATTTTCATGCAGCGATTTCCCGGCATCTTCTTCGAGATGGGCACGGGTGATGCCGATGCGTTTGGTCTCGCCATCCACGTCAATATCCAGATGTCCGACACCGACAATCGGCAAGTCCATCTGGCTGATTTGATAGCCTTTCGGCAGATCGGGGTAAAAATAATTTTTTCTGGCGAAAACAGAATACGGTGCTATTTGGGCTTCTATTGCCATGCCGAAGATGACGGCTTTATGGACGGCGTCCTTATTCAGGACCGGCAACACACCCGGCAAGCCTAAGTCAACCGCGCAGGCCTGCGTGTTGGGTTCCGCCCCATAAGCGGTGGATGCACCTGAGAATATTTTTGATTTTGTTGCGAGTTGGGTATGGATTTCGAGGCCGATAACGGCTTCCCATTGATTTGTGTGCATGATTTTCTCCTTATTCAAAACCGTTGGGTATGCGTCGATGCCAATCGGTCACTTGCTGATAACAATGGGCGATGTTCAGCAGCCTGGCTTCTGCAAAATAGTTGCCGATAATTTGCAAACCCACAGGCATTGGCGTTGATCCTTTTGCATCGGCACTCAGACCGGCTGGAATCGAGATGGCGGGCAGGCCTGCAAGATTGATTGCAATGGTATACAAGTCTTCCAGATACATTTGAATGGGATCGGCTGTTTTTTCACCGATACCAAACGCGTTAGCCGGAGTGACCGGGCTCATGATGACATCGACTTTCGACAGTGCGTTTTTAAAATCATCGCTGATAAGCCGACGAATTTTTTGCGCTTTAAGATAATACGCATCGTAATAACCTGCCGACAAGGCATAAGTGCCCATCAATATGCGCCGCTTGACTTCTTTACCGAAACCTTCACCGCGTGAACGGGTATATAAATCGGCTAAATCGACCGGATTTTCACAGCGATAACCAAAACGCACACCATCGAAACGCGACAGGTTCGATGAGCATTCGGCAGAGGCAATGACATAATACGTCGGGATTGCCAAGGTTAGCGTAGGCATGGAAATGTCGATAATTTCCGCGCCCAAGCGTCGGTATTCATTCATTGCGTTATCAAGATCGGTGGCAATATTGCGGCTTAAGCCTGCGCCAAAAAATTCGGTGGGTAAGCCAATCTTAAGACCAGCCAGCGGGGTGTTTAACGCTTGTGAATAATCGGGTACGGGATGGTCAACACTGGTTGAATCTTTTTCATCAAATCCAGCCATCGCCTGCAACAAAATAGCGGCATCTTCAGCGCTACGGGCCATCGGGCCGCCCTGATCCAGACTGGAGGCATAAGCGATCATGCCGTAACGGGATACCCGCCCATAAGTCGGTTTTAGGCCGGTAATGCCGCAAAAAGCCGCCGGTTGGCGGATGGAGCCGCCGGTATCAGTGCCGGTGGCACAGACAGCAAGACCTGCGGCCACCGCCACCGCCGAACCGCCTGATGAACCGCCGGGGACAGCCTTTGTGTCCCACGGGTTTTTAGCGACGCCGTAATAGCTGTTTTCATTGGATGAACCCATCGCAAATTCATCCATATTGAGCTTGCCCAGCATGATTGAGCCGGCCTGATTCAGTTTTTCGACGACCGTGGCGTTATACGGTGCTATAAAATTATCCAGCATTTTCGAACCGCAACTGGTTTTAACGCCCAGGGTACAGAAAATATCTTTTTGGGCGATGGGTATGCCTGTCAAAAGCGTTGCATTTCCACTGGTGATACGCTCATCAGCGGCTTGTGCAGCTTGCAGCGCCAAGTCTTCGGTGACTGTGATGTAGGCATTTAAGTGTTGATGTTGCTTGATGCGCCCTAAAAAATGTTGTGTCAGCTCGACGCTGGAAAATTCACTGGAACGCAATCCGTCCGCTAATTCTTTGATGGTCTTGTTATGCATGAATTTATAACTCACTCAATCACTTTGGGTACTAGATACAAGCCCTCTTCGACTTGCGGCGCGATAGTCTGGAAATGTCCGCGCTGATTAAATTCAGTGACGGCATCAGCCCGTAATCGCTGTGTCTGATCCAGCGGGTGGGCCATTGGCTGAACGTTTTTTGTGTCGAGTCCGTTCATCCGCGTCATTAAATCGAGCATGCCTGACAGGTCTTTTGTGTACGAATCAAGATCGTGATTTTCGATGCCTAACCGTGCTAGTTGCGCAATTTTTTTTACATCGTCTGTTGTTAGCAACACCTTTTACTCCACACAATCCAGCAAATTAAATATGATACTGTATATCGCGCTTAAATACCCGCTTGATTGATACTGGCTTGATTGATACAGTACCACAATTTTAATTCCTCCAAGGAAACAGGTAAAAATGTTCAAACGAATACGCGGACTCTTTTCTAATGACCTATCGATTGACCTGGGAACCGCTAATACCTTGATATACATCCCAGGCCAGGGGATTGTGCTGAATGAACCGTCAGTAGTGGCAATCAAGGAAGACAAAGTGCGTGGCAATAAGACAATTGCCGCTGTTGGGGCTGATGCAAAACGCATGCTGGGGCGTACACCTGGCAACATCACGGCAATACGCCCACTGAAAGACGGTGTCATCGCCGATTTTGCAATTACTGAGCGCATGTTGCGTTTTTTTATAGAAAAAGTTCATAAAAGCAAATTACTACGCCCAAGCCCGCGCATTTTGATCTGCGTCCCTTGTGGTTCTACACAGGTTGAACGCCGTGCTATTCGCGAATCAGCCGCGATGGCGGGGGCCCGTGAAGTTTATTTGATTGAAGAACCCATGTCTGCCGCCATAGGCGCAGGTTTACCAGTCGATGAAGCCTGCGGGTCGATGGTTCTGGATATTGGTGGCGGCACTTCCGAAGTGGCTGTCATTTCAATAAACGGTATTGTTTATTCAAATTCTGTCCGCATTGGCGGTGACCGTTTTGATGAAGCGATCATCAATTATGTACGCAGAAACTACGGCACATTAATCGGCGAAGCGACAGCGGAGCGGATAAAGCTGGAAATTGGCACGGCTTATCCGGGCAGTGAGGTGAGGGAAATAGAGGTTAAGGGCCGTAATCTCGCGGAAGGTGTGCCACGCAGTTTTGCATTAAACAGCAATGAAATCCTTGAGGCGTTGCAGGAGCCGTTATCTGGCATAGTCAGCGTAGTCAAGGTTGCATTGGAACAAACGCCGCCCGAACTCGGTGCAGATGTCGCCAATCGTGGCATTTATTTGACCGGTGGCGGTGCGTTATTAAAAGACATAGACCGTCTGATAGCTGAAGAAACCGGCCTGCCGGTGTTTATTGCCGATGATCCGTTAACCTGTGTTGCCAGAGGTGGTGGCATGGTTCTGGAAATGCTCGATAAGAAAGGCCTCTCTACATTTTCACTGGAATAATATATTTTGGTATCCATTTAGTGTAACGGCGCTACGTTGCAGATGGTTTGCTGATTAGGGGGCGTCCTTTTGCCCCAGGGTATGCTGGGGAACCTCCTGCTACACGCCTTCATGGCGTTATGCAATCCACATCACAACATGGTAGGAGTAGCTAGAAAACTATCCCTGCGATTTCTACATTCCATACTAAGTGTTTCATCTCTGCAGGGAACACAACACGAGGAATCCTGCTATAAAACTTTTATTTGCCACCGGCCCATCCATTAACACCCGCCTGCTTGTGGCTGTCATTGCTTCGATTGCCTTACTGGTCGTAGAACATAGAAGCCAACAACTGGATTTTTTGCGTGCCACACTCTCTTTTTTTATCGATCCAATAAAGTATCTGGTTGATTTACCGACGGTTTTGGTCGGGCAAGCTAGCGATTCAATCAGCTCATATAGCACGTTAAAAAAAGACAACGAACGGCTGCGCGAAGACCAGCTTATCCATCAAACCCAATTACTAAAATTTGAAGCGCTGGAAAAGGAAAATATCCGCTTGCGTGCGTTATTGGAAAATTCCTTTAAACTCGGCGAACAGGTGCTGATTGCGGAATTGTTGTCGGTCAACATGGCGCCTTACGAGCATATTGTCGTGGTCAATAAAGGTACACGCTTCGGCGTCCATCCGAGGCAGCCCGTACTCGATGCGAATGGTGTGGTGGGGCAGGTTTTTCGGGCGTTGCCGTTAAGTTCAGAAATCATGCTGATCACCGACCTCAATCATGCCATTCCCGTGCAGGTCAACCGTAATGGCTTATTGACAATTGCGGTCGGTAGCGGACAAATCAACCGGTTGATACTGCCTTTTTTACCCAGTAATGCCGATATCCGTCCAGGGGATTTGCTGATAACCTCAGGTTTAGGTGGCACGTTTCCGCAAGGTTACCCGGTTGCCGTCGTTGATGAATTTACTTCGCAGCTCAATAAGCCGTTCGCTAATATTACCGCCACCCCCAAAGCCAAACTGGACCGGAATAGGGAGCTGATGATCGTGTGGAGCAATTCAACGCCGGTTCCGCTTATCTCCAAGCCGTCAGAAACCGAACCTGCAGATAAAGCACCCCCTCATGAATAACTTTTATTATGGCTTTGGCAAAATTATTTTGAGCATGGTTTTGGCAATGTGTTTAAAAATAGCGCCCTTGCCGCCTGCACTGGCGGCATTTAATCCTGACTGGGTGTTGTTGACGTTGATCTATTGGTCGTTGGCCGTACCGGAACGCGTCGGTATTTTTCATGCCTGGACTTTCGGTTTGCTCACCGATGTATTGACGGGGCGATTATTTGGCCAAAATGCCCTGGCTTATTCCCTAGTCATTTATATATGCCTCAAACTGCATAAGCGCTTGCGTCAATTCCCCCTATTACAGCAGGAACTGTTCATCTTTTTTTGTCTGTTACTGTCCCAATTATTGCTCTTTCTGATTAAAAACCTACAGCATCCAGCACAGCTACACGGTACTTTTTGGCTGCCTGTTTTTACCGGCACAATATGTTGGCCTCTGGTTTATACCGTCATGCGTTTTGTCCGTTTATCCCGACGGATCAAAGAGTAAGATGTCCCGATTTTATTCTGTAAAGGACAATACGGTAGAGAACCGTTTATTTCTTAACCGTATTATTGCGGCATTTATGGTGATTATCCTGCTGACATCCGCGCTGGTTGTCCGGCTAATTTATTTACAGATAGTCGGTCACGAACATTATGCCTCGATGGCAAAAAGCAACAGTGTGAAAATTGTGCCGCTCGTGCCGACCCGAGGCATTATCTACGATCGGCAAGGTAAGGTGTTGGCTGAAAATACGCCGTCATACAGCCTGGAACTCATCCCTGAACAAATCAGCAACATCGATGACACCTTGCAGAAACTGCAAAAACTGCTGGCTATCCCTGACGAAAAAATCGAACTTTACCAAAAGCAGCGCAAGCGCCAAAAGCGTTTCACCAGTACGCCGCTGTTGTTAAATATGAATGATGAAGAGCTGGCAAAATTTGCGGTCGTCAGGCCTTATTTTCCAGGTGTCGATATTCATACCCAACTGGTCAGGCATTATCCGTATGCCGATTTGGCGGCGCATGTCATCGGTTATGTCGGCCGCATTAATGAAGCCGAGCTTAAGGAACTGCCTGTCTCCGAATATCGCGGTAACACGCATATCGGCAAGCTGGGCATAGAGAGCAGTTATGAAAAAGAGCTGCACGGCAAAACGGGTTATGCAGAAATAGAAACCAATGTACAGGCCCGTTCCCTCCATACCCTGAGCGAAACAGATCCAGACCCAGGCGCCAATCTTTACTTGACGCTGGACATTGATTTGCAAAAAACGGCCTATGATGCATTGGAAAATTACAACGGCGCCGCAGTCGCCATCGACATTAAAACCGGTGGCGTGCTTACTTTTGTAAGCCGCCCTGGATTTGACCCGAATCCTTTTGTCGTTGGCATCAGTAATGAGGCCTACCAGGCTTTGCAAATGTCCGATAATCAGCCGCTTTATAATCGCGCCCTACGGGGTTTGTATCCGCCCGGTTCCACTATCAAGCCGTTTATTGCGTTGGCCGGTCTGGAATACGATGCCATCAGTGCCCCGCAAAAACTTTTCTGTCCGGGTTATTATCAGTTGCCTGGGGTCAGCCATAAATATCGCGACTGGAGGAAAGGCGGGCATGGCTCGGTAAACTTAAACGAGGCGATCACCCAATCGTGCGACGTCTATTTTTACCGCTTGGCAGCCACTTTGGGCATTGACCGCATCCATGAATTTTTGCAGAAATTTGGTTTCGGTGAAAAAACCGGCATTGATCTGGTTGGCGAGAAACCAGGGCTATTACCTTCGCGCGAATGGAAAAACGAACAAAAAAACCGTGCATGGTATCCAGGGGAAACGCTGATCACCGGCATAGGGCAAGGCTACCATCAGGTGACGCCGCTACAATTGGCGACGGCGACCGCAACATTGGCAAATAAAGGCAATATTGTCACGCCTTTTCTGGTCGATAAAATTGTCGGCGCCCATGACACAAAACCCGGCCCTGAAATCCATAAAGGGGTCATTCCACTGACCCTCAAGAATATTGGCGACATCATCGCCGCTATGGTTAATGTGGTGCATAGCGACCGTGGCACCGCCAAAAGCATCGGCAGGAACATCAATTATCAAATCGCCGGTAAAACCGGAACAGCGCAGGTGTTCAATATCAAGCAAAATGCCAAATACAACGAAAATGACATAGACTTTAAATTACGCGACCATGCCTTGTTCATAGCCTTTGCCCCCGCCGACGATCCTGAAATCGCCGTTGCCGTGATTGCTGAAAATGGCGGTCACGGCGGTTCGGTCGCCGCGCCTATTGCCGCTAAGGTTATCAAGCAATTTTTAAAGGACCGTCAAAAAGCGCAACCATGAAAACCGAAACCCGCCCTGAACATTTTGAACCGCCTTCAATTATCGGCACTATCCTTCGAAAATTACATATCGACATCCCGCTGTTTATCGGTCTGCTGTTGACATCGTTGCTGAGTTTTTTGATTTTATACAGCGCCGGCAGCCAGGACATGGACATTTTGGTACGCCAGGGCGCACGCGTCGGCCTGGCTTTTTTTTTGATGACGGTATTGGCGCATGTCAATCCTTACCAGTTTAAACGTTATTCGGCACTGCTTTTTGGTATGGGCATTTTTTTACTGGTTGCCGTATTGATTATGGGGCAGATAGGCAAAGGCGCGCAACGTTGGCTGGAACTGGGGTTTTTTCGTTTCCAGCCGTCCGAAATGATAAAAATCACGACACCGATGATGATAGCGTGGTTCCTGGCTGAACATCCGTTGCCACCCAAATTTCAACAACTGGCTATCGCAACGCTGCTGATTTTAATCCCGACCTTATTAATCGCCATACAACCTGATTTGGGAACGGCCTTACTGGTCGCAAGTTCTGGTGCCGGTGTGTTATTTTTCGCGGGCCTTTCCTGGCGCTTCATGTTTGCGATAGGTGTCACACTGGCCTCATTAACACCGATATTATGGCATTTTATGCGCGACTATCAGCGTGATCGTGTCCATACTTTCCTGAACCCTGAGGCGGATCCTTTAGGCCGCGGCTATCATATCATCCAATCAAAAATAGCTATTGGTTCCGGCGGCATTTACGGCAAAGGTTGGCTGGGCAGCACCCAATCAGAGCTGGATTTTTTACCGGAAAGCTCCACGGATTTTATTTTTGCCGTGTTTGCCGAGGAGTTTGGCTTGTTCGGTTGTTTGGGGCTGTTGATCCTGTATTTGCTGATTATCGCCCGCTGTTTATATATTGCCTCCCAAGCGCAGGACACCTACTGCCGCTTATTGGCCAGCAGCCTCGCATTCACTTTTTTTGTCTATGTGTTCGTCAACATAGGCATGGTCATCGGTGTCCTGCCTGTCGTTGGGGTGCCGTTGCCGCTGATCAGCTACGGCGGCACCTCAATTGTCACCTTACTGGCAGGTTTCGGCATTTTAATGTCGATACACACGCATAAAAAACGTTTATCACGCTAATGTTTCAATCCACACTCAACCGCATCCGTCGAGTGAAATCCGCCGACGGATAGCGACCGGTGGATTGCCCCTCTCCGTGAACGAAGAGGTTACCAATAAGGATAACGATACCAATGTATCGTCGTCAAACACAAAAATACCCCCTGAAGCATGAGTATCTACACAAGTTTTGCAACCATTTGATTTTTATGAAATTGCCACTTTTCGTCAAATATGCTAACTATTTGTTTTACAAGAACTAATCAAAGATGTGTAGATACTTATG
>JAUYEP010000235.1 GCA_030689765.1 Methylovulum sp. | reverse complement strand
GTAAGCATAATGCGGTGACCGGCAATTTTCATCCCTACCTAATCTGTGCCCGTAGTAACGCTTAAAATCAGCAGTCAAATGCTGTTCATCCATTCCTAAATCTGGAAGTATTGTGATATTTGATTTCGGTTGGCTTTTTTTGAATATTCTATGTGGCATAGGTTTACTATTTAAGAGAGGATTGAATGGGGGCATTACTAATTTTATTTGTCTGGACGGCTCTGGATTAAGTAGCCTCCAGATGCCGATAGGCTCCGCAGTAATACAAGATAGGTTCCCCTGAACGGCACACGCACACTTGTATTTCACCGATAATAATCCAGTGGGTGCCTGCGCGTACTTTCTCAACGACCTTGCATTCCAGCGACATCAGGCTGTCCGTTAAAACCGGCGCACCGTTAATGCCTGCTTGCCAAGCCGTATTTTCAAAACGTTGCTGCTGGTTGCACCCCCCCGCAAATTGATTGGATATTTCCTGCTGATCTTTATTCAGCACATTGACTACAAAACATTTGCTTTCATCAATACCCTGTAAGGTGTCCGCACGGTCATTAATACACACCAATATTTGCGGTGGCTCCACGGAAAGGCTTGAAAATGCACTCACTGTCATGCCTTGAGGGCCCCATTTTTCAGAATGGGTTGTCACCACGGAGACACCAGTCGCCCACAGTTGCAAAGCTTGTTTAAACTCGTCAGCACTAACGGTCATTTATTTTTCCTGTTTAGTAGGTTAAATTTTGAAAGCCCTGTCAATAGACAGATCATATAGATGTGCAGTATATCACTGATGCCTGACGCTATAAATTCCCGATCAGCGCATCAGCAAATTCACTGCATTTAACTTCAGTGGCAGACGCCATGAGCCTGGCAAAATCATAAGTGACCCGTTTGCTGGCAATCGCCGCATCCATCGCGCGGATAACCGCATCAGCCGCTTCAGTCCAGCCCATATAACGCAGCATCATTTCACCAGATAAAATCAACGACCCCGGATTCACTTTATCCAGATCCGCATATTTAGGCGCCGTGCCGTGGGTTGCCTCAAAAACCGCTGTACCTGTTTGATAATTAATGTTGCCGCCTGGCGCAATGCCTATGCCACCAACTTGAGCCGCCAGCGCATCGGATAAATAATCGCCATTCAAATTCAACGTGGCAATCACATCAAAATCATCGGGACGGGTCAGAACTTGTTGCAAGGCAATATCAGCGATTGCATCCTTAATTAAAATACGGCCACCAGCCAGCGCCTCGGCCTGTTCCTGATTTGCGGCCTGCTCGCCCTGTTCGGCACGGGTTTTTTCCCATTGCCGCCAAGTGTAAGTTTGCCCGGCATACTCACGCTCGGCAACGCCGTATGCCCAGTTGCGGAATGCCCCTTCGGTAAATTTCATAATATTGCCTTTGTGGACTATCGTGACGCTTTTGCGATGATTGCTGACGGCATAGTCTATCGCCGCACGCATCAAGCGCTCCGTGCCTTCCTTTGAAACGGGTTTAATGCCTATGCCTGAAGTTTCAGGAAAGCGGATTTTGCTGAATTGCTCAGGAAAGTTTTCCTGCAATAAGCGCAGGAACCGTTCGTTATCGGCGCTACCTTGCTCAAATTCCAGACCTGCATAAATGTCTTCGGTATTTTCGCGAAAAATCACCATATCGACAGACTCAGGATGCTTCACCGGTGATGGCACACCCTGAAACCATCTGACGGGTCGCAAGCAGACATACATATCAAGCATTTGCCGCAACGCCACATTAAGCGAGCGGATACCGCCGCCGACCGGCGTTGTCAATGGCCCTTTAATTGACACCAGATAATCCCGGCAGGCATCGACGGTGGCATCAGGCAACCAGGTATCGGACAAACGATGGGCTTTTTCACCGGCATACACTTCCAGCCAGTGAATTTTTCGCTGCCCCGCATAACTGTGCGCCACAGCGGCATCTAAAACCCGCACAGTGGCACGCCAAATATCCGGCCCGGTGCCATCACCTTCTATAAAAGGGATAATGGGATTATTTGGCACGACAAGTTTGCCGTTTTGCATCGTAATGGAACTACCGTCAGACGGTGGGATGAAAGTGGACATAACAACTCCTACAGTTAATTATTGGGTAAGATTGCAAACGCGATTTATCATAGCATCTGTTTTCCCAATTCAAACCATTGCGTAAAACAAAGGCCAAATGACAGCAACAAAAAAGGGCTTGTAGCGATACAAGCCCTGTATTTGCTGCATCTTTTGTATTTTGTATAACTATCCAGTTCCCCTCTTTGAAAAAGAGGGGTTAGGGGAGATTTACTTTAGAGACTGTGAAAGAATTGAATAGCTGGAGTACAAACTTAAGGTTTGTACTCCAAGTAAAAAGCATTCAATGCTTGACTGTGGGCAGTGACAGCGTACCCTACGGCTCTTCCGCCCATGTTTCAAAGACTTCAGTCAAGTCAATCGCCAAATCAGGGAATAAAAACGGCACGGCACAATCATCACCGGCATACATCGCCTTGTTTACGTTTGAAAAAATTATAAAGTGGGCCACTTAAATTGATTGAAGCACGTTGATGCCGCACATTCGGCGCCGGTGACATCAACATGACTTTCCCTTTGATAAGTTCGACCATTTCATCAAACTGCCAGGTTAAATAATCGGCATAACTGTAGGTCTGGTTTAAATCTAACTGGGACAGCTTGGTGATTTTAGGCATGGGAATGTCCAGGATGGCTTTAGGTGTGTCAGAAGATGATACACACTAAGGCCAAGGCCATCAAACAGCCATGTAATGTAGAGACGTAGCACCGCTACGTCTGCACCGCTACGGATACGGATTACACACGGCATACCGACAAAGACGTTGCGGTGCAACGTCTCTACATTTACGCTGGTTCCAAAGCCGCAGCTTGGGAACCAGCGCAACACTGCAACACCGGCAGAACTTTCCTTTAACCAATCAACCCATTCATGCTATAAAGCCCGCGTTGATTTTCTTTCACGCCCCGTTTCCAAACTGGAGATTGGGGACGAACGGAAACTAATGGCAACACAGTCTGCACAGAATTTTTTAACATTACTTATGAGGATAAAACATGGCTTCTTATGACACCCCAGGCTCGGCCGAAGATGTGGTAATTGACGGCGATTACGCTTATGTCGCTGATAGCTCTAGTGGTTTGCAAATCATCAACATCAGCAACCCTGATGCACCAACACTAAGCGGCTCAATAAACACTCCCGGAACTGCCCACAATGTAGCCCTTAACGGCAATTATGCTTATGTTGCAGATGACTCTAGTGGTTTACAAATTATCAACATCAGTGATCCCACTACGCCAACTTTAGTTAGTCACTATGACAGCCCAGGTCGGGCTTGGGGCGTAGCCGTTAGCGGTAACTATGCTTATGTGGCTGACGGTGAGGAAGGCGTGCAAATTGTCAACATTAGCAATCCTGGGTTGCCTTTGCGGGTGGGGACGTTTAATACCCCAGGTTTCGCTGAAACGATTAAAATCAACGGTAACTATGCTTATGTGGCTGACGATGATAGCGGTTTGCAGATTATTGACATCAACACGCCAACAGCCTTAAAGAAAGTGGGCGCGATAGATACCACGGGTCAGGTTACGGATTTCGTGTTAAACGGGCATTATGCCTATGTCGCTGATTATGATAGTTATACCTTGAAAATTATTGACATTAGCACCCCCTCAGCACCAGTAATCACTAAATCAGTCGATCTACCAGATAGGGTCTTCGACGTCGCTGTGTATGGCAACTATGCTTATGTGGCTACGGATAATGCAGGATTGCAACTGGTTGACATCACTAATCCTGCCGAAGCTTTTTTAGCGGGTGGCATAGATACACCAGGTGCAGCTACAGGCGTTGCTTTAAAAGGTAATTATGCTTATGTCGCAGATAATTCCAGTGGCTTGCAGGTTATGCAAGTATTGTTTGGTACAAATAATTCCCCCACGGGCACTGTCACCATCAACGATGCCACCCCCACTGTTGGCAACACCCTTGTTGCAAGCAACACCTTAGCCGATGTTGACGGCCCTGCATCATTGGCAATCACTTACCAATGGCAGGCCAGTACAACGGTACTGGGCACAGGCACCACATATACCGTCAAAACCGCCGATCTGGGCAAAACACTGACCGTAACCGCCAGTTACACGGACAACGGCGGCACTAAAGAAAGTGTGGCGAGTGCGGCAACGGCGGCAGTAGCCAAAGCCGGTGACCCTGTAGACCCGACACCAGGCGCAGCCGGATTCAAGTTCACCCCACAAAACGGCACGGCAACGGGCGAAGACGGTACGCCAGCCACCTATGCCGTGTCACTCAATAGCCAACCGTTTCGTAATGTGACCTTGACCTTCAGCAGCAGCAATGACAAAGAAGGCGTGATTACTGGCGCAAAGACGATGACCTTCACCAACAGTTCGTGGGCGACGCCTCAAACGATGACCAGTACTGGCGTTGATGATGCTGTGAATGATGGTGATGTCTCCTATCAAATCACCGCCACCGTAGCGACGATTGACATCAATTACAAACTGCTTACCGTTAAGCAGTTAGCGCTGACCAACACCGATAACGATGTCCCCGTAGATGGCAAGACCATTTACGGCGATGTGGGCGGTTCAAAAGCGGATTTAATATTTAGCGGCCCTGCGGATAACCAAAGCGGCGATGGCAACGATACGATTTATGGTCTCAATATGCCGGATGACTTGTCGGGTGGTTTGGGCAACGATACGATTTATGGCGGTTTGGGGCCTGATAATCTGTTTGGTGAAAACGGCAATGACACGTTATGGGGGGATGAAGACGCTGATTACATGGAAGGCGGCGCGGGCAATGACATCTTGGACGGCGGTACGGGCAAAGACACCATGATTGGTGGTGCTGGTAATGACATTTACTACTTAGGTTACGATGCCAGCGATGTCATTGATGACCAAGGTGCAGCGAAAGATGTGGATACCGTTATCATGCCTTATGTCTTAAACAAATACACCTTGCCTAAGGGTATTGAAGCCGGCACTATCGCCGCAGGCACCGGCGCCAGCAGTTTGACGGGCAACATCGGCAACAATACCTTAACGGGCAATGATGGCAAGAACACCTTAAGCGGTGCGGTAGGGCGCGATTCATTATTTGGTGGCTCAGGGGATGATGCGTTAAACGGCGGTTCAGGTGATGACGTGTTGGAAGGCGGCGTAGGCAAGGACAACCTGACGGGCGGCACGGGTAAGGACAACTTCCTGTTTGACACGGCGCTTAACGCGAACACCGATAACATCACCGACTTCAAACCTGTTGACGATACGATCAAGCTGGAAAACCAGATTTTCACCCAATTGACCGCCACCGGCGCAGTAAATGCCAGTGTGTTTGTAACCGCTGCAACGGCTGCTGATAGTAACGATTACCTGGTCTACAACAAAGCCACCGGCGCGTTGTATTATGATGCCGATGGCAGTGGCGCAGGTGCGGCGGTACAAATTGCGGCCTTAGGTGTCAATTTGGCATTGACGGCTGCCGACTTTGTCGTAATTTAACCGCTAACCTCTTGCAGGCAAACCGTTTCATCGTTTGCCTGCAAGGCATAATCACCGCATGGCTAATTTTAAAACCCATTTATCCCTATCGGCTGCAGCCGGTATCGCGGCAACCGGCATTGCCGTCAATCTGCAATTGATTGCCTATACGCATATGCCCTGGTTTATTTTTCTGGTTGTCGTTGGTGGCATGTTGCCCGATATTGATGCCGACAACTCCAGGCCGGTCAAGCTGTTGTTTAGTCTATTGGCAATTTTGGGCATGTTTGCCGTGTTGCATGCCTTTAAAAACGACTATGCCCCGCATCGGTTATTAATGATTGCCGCGGCGAGTTACCTGTTGGTCCGGTATGGTGTTGCGGCCTTGTTCAACCGGTTTACCGAACATCGCGGCGTTTTCCATTCATTTTTGGCGGCGCTGTTTTTTGCATTGCAGGCCACTTGCATCAGCTTTTATTTCTTGCACTGGAATGCGGTGGATGCGTGGTTAAACGGTGTTTTTGTCGCTATCGGTTTTATCGTCCATTTATTGCTGGACGAAATTTATAGCGTTGACCTGTCGAATTCGAGAATGAAAAAATCGTTCGGCACGGCGATGAAATTGTGCAGTTACCGCAATATCATGGCGTCTGTGTTGATGTTGGTTTGCACGATGGCGCTTTATTGGCTGACGCCGTCGCCGCTGCCGTTGGTTAAGGTAAGTAAAGCGGCGTTTTTGGGCAACCCTTCAATCGCCAGGCGTTACTTTAGCCCTAGCTGACGTGGCTTTTTTCGTTTGATTTGTAAGCGGTACGGCTGTCTGCAAAACATTGCTAACGGCACTTACACCCATAAGATGCAGGTGCCGAAAACAACCTTATCGCCAGGCAACAACTAAGTAAATAATCAAAAGTTTTTTAACAAAATGAAAAAACCATTCGTCCCCCTTTATTTACCACGAAGGACACAAAGGACACGAAGAAAATATTTAACTTCGTGTTCTTTGTGTCCTTCGTGGTGAGTAAAAAATGTTAAAAGACTTTTGAGCGACTACTTATAGCGTTGCCAACATCTGCGCCACCGTCGCGCCCATTGCCGCTGGTGTCGGGCAAATGGTCACCCCCAGTTCCCTTAAAATGGCAACCTTTGCAGTGGCACTTTCACTGGCGGAGGAAATGATCGCACCGGCATGGCCCATGCGGCGGCCTTCTGGTGCAGTTAAACCGGCGATGTAGGCAACGACAGGTTTAGTCATCTGTCCGTTGGCAAATTGCCCGGCTTCGACTTCTTGCGGCCCACCGATTTCACCAATCATCAACACCACTTTGGTTTCTGGATCTTGTTCAAAATAGTCCAGAATGTCACGATGTGAACTGCCGTTAATTGGGTCGCCACCGATACCGACAGAAGTGGAAACACCTATGCCTAAGCGTTTCATCTGATCTGCGGCCTCGTAGCCCAAGGTGCCGGAACGCCCGACGATGCCGACATTGCCCTGCAAATAAATGTGGCCGGGCATAATGCCCAGCATTGCGCGTCCTGGGCTGATAGTGCCCGCACAATTAGGGCCGGTCAATATCATCCGGTCTTCTTTTGGGAAACGGCGCAGAAAGTTTTTAACCCGCATCATGTCCTGGGTAGGGATGCCGTCGGTAATCGCCACGCAATACTTAATGCCGGCATCAGCGGCTTCCATGATGGAATCGGCGGCAAAGGCGGGCGGCACAAAAATAATGCTGGCTTCGGCGCCTGCTTGCTGCACAGCCTCTTTTACCCTATTGAAAACAGGCAAACCCAAGTGTGTTTGACCGCCTTTGCCTGGCGTAATGCCGCCTACAACTCTGGAGCCGTAATTAATCATGTCCTGGGCATGGAAGGTACCGATTTTTCCGGTAAAACCCTGAACGATGATGCGGGTGGTTTCGTTAATTAGAATAGCCATAAAATTCCTTAAGCCTCTCGCTTGCAATGACTTCATTACGCGCCTGCACGGCTTTTTCAGCCGCTTCCGCCAGCGTTTCAGCGGTAATGATGGGCAGTCCGCTTTCCGCGATAATCCGCTGCCCTTCCTCAACATTAGTCCCTGAAAGCCGTACAATCAATGGCACTGTCATGTCGATTTTCCTGACCGCCTGCACGACACCTTCAGCGATCCAGTCGCAGCGGTTGATACCGGCAAAGATATTGACCAACATGGCTTTTACATTTTTGTCGGCCAATACCAAGCGGAAGGCTTTTTCGGTGCGTTCTGCCGATGCGCCACCACCCACATCAAGGAAATTGGCAGGCTCACCGCCCGCCAGCTTAATCATGTCCATCGTCGCCATTGCCAGGCCGGCGCCGTTAATCATGCAACCGATGTCGCCATCCAAGCCGACATAGCTCAAGCCCCGATCCGCTGCTGCGGTTTCGCGGGGTTCTTCCTGGGTTTTATCGCGTAGTTCAGCGATTTTTGTCTGCCGGAACAGGGCATTTTCATCGAAACCCATTTTGGCATCCAAGGCGAGCAATTTGCCGCTACGCGTCATTACCAACGGGTTGATTTCCAGCATGTTGGCATCAAGGTCACGCAGCGCGCGGTAGCAACCTTTGATGGTTTTGACGGCATGGCTCATGATTTCAGCATCAAGCCCAAGCACAAAGGCCATTTCGCGTGCCTGGAAATCCTGCAAACCTACTGCGGGGTCGATGTAGATTTTGGTGATGGCTTCCGGGTTAGTCGCCGCCAATTCTTCAATGTCCATGCCGCCTTGCGCGGAACCGACCATGACGATGCGCTCTGCGCTGCGGTCGACCAGAAAGCAAAAATACATTTCCTTGGTGATGTCAGTGCCTGCTTCGATGTACAGCCGTCCGCAAACTTTCCCGGCAGGGCCGGTTTGATGGGTGACCAGGCGTTTACCCAATAACGCTTCCGCCGCTGCTTCAACTTCATCGTGGGTTTTACACAGGATGATGCCACCCGCCTTACCACGGGCCCCTGAGTGGATTTGCGCCTTTACTGCCCAAATCCGGCCACCTATTTCGCGTGCGCGTTGCACCGCATCTTCAGGACTATAGGCCAGGCCGCCTGCAGCGATTTTTACCCCATAACCGCTTAAAATTTCTTTTGCTTGATACTCATGAATATCCACGGCATCTCCGTTGATTGTTGTTAATTGTGGTATACAAAACTATTTTTTTATCATTCCCACGCTCCGGCGTGGGAATGCAGCTCATCGCGCTCCAGCGCGGCGACACCACGGGACGCTGGAGCGTCCAAGGCTGCATTCCCACGCCGGAGCGTGGGAACGATACGGTGTCGACGCGGGAACGGTTCATTGTGGTATGCAAAACTATTTTTTGCCCTGATTATCTGAACCTTATCCCGCTTTCGCGGCAATCGCTTGGGCGGCTCTGACCACATTGTTCGCCATTTTTTCTGAAGCGGCATCGATTAATCGACCGTCTAATGCAGCCGCGCCTTTGCCCTGCGCCGTCGCTTCCTGTAAAGCCGCCAGAATACGTTTGGCTTTTTCTATTTCCGCTGCAGGCGGTGTAAAGACCCCGTTGGCCAGTTCCACTTGCGTTGGATGTATCGCCCATTTACCTTCACAACCCAGCGCTGCTGCGCGTTTTGCTGCCAGACGGTAACCTTCAGGGTCTTTAAAGTCGCCAAAGGGGCCATCGATAGGGCGCAAACCGTAGGCCCTGCAAGCCACCGTCATGCGGCTGATTGCGGCATGCCATTGATCGCCAGGGTAATCAGGGTTTAAGCCGCCGATATTGGTTGTTCTGGCGCGGTTGCTGGCGGCGTAATCGGCAACGCCAAAATGCAGGGCTTCAAGACGGCCTGATGCGCCTAGGCGAGCAATGTCTTCAACATTAGCCATGCCCAACGCGGTTTCAATCAACGCTTCAATGCCGATTTTATGCGTCAATCCCTGCTGCATTTCAAGTTGGTTAAGCATCGCTTCCACCATATAAATGTCCGCATAAACACCCACTTTAGGAATCAAAAGGGTGTCTATTTTTGCACCACACTGCTCGACCAAATCGACGACATCACGCACCATATATTGAGTGTCCAAGCCATTGATACGCACCGAAAGAGTCACACCATGCCCTTGCCAATCCAGATCATTGATCGCTTCAATGCTATTTTTTCTGGCACGCAATTTATCATCAGGAGCCACAGCATCTTCAAGATCCAGAAAAATGAAGTCTGCGCCACTTTTCATCGCCTTTTCAAAAAAATCAGGATTTGACCCCGGAACGGCCAATTCGCTGCGTTGCACCCGTTGAACTGACGCGGTATATAAAGTGTGACTCATCTGTACCTTCCTAACTTAAGTGATAGCATACTGACCAACAGTACCTGCAAAATAATTCTGGCATGACCCAGAGAAAAATAAATCGCTCATTCTACTTTCAGGCCAAGCAAAGTCAATTGTTACCGCCGTTCGGGCCAAGTTACAGCTAATCTAAATTTGCTGAATACCAGCGGCTATGTCATTATTCGCGGCTTTTTGGCGTTGGCTTCTTAATAATTCGAAGCTGTTTTATGCTTTCAAAACAAAACCAAGGGCACAATCTTCCAAGTAAGCCGCAAGCGTATTTGTCCGCAATACTTTTTACCTATATTCCATTAACTACTTTAAAGAGGCAATCATGGCTGGTCGTAACCATCTCTATATCCCAGGCCCTACCAACGTACCGTCCGAAATTCTGAACGCAATGCATGTCCCGATGGAAGACCATCGTTCGCCTATTTTCCCCAAACTGCTAACCCCGCTATTGAACGACCTGAAAAAAGTTTTCAGGACTGAGACCGGACAAGCTTTTGTATTTCCTGCAACCGGAACCGCAGGCTGGGAAATCGCATTGACTAACTGTTTAAATCCTGGCGATAAGGTATTGATTTACCGTTTCGGTCAATTCAGCCACTTGTGGGCGGAAATGGCAAAACGTTTGGGCTTTGATGTCGAAATCCATCAAGAGCCTTGGGGCTGCGGCATTCCTTTGGACAAGCTGGAAGCGCGTTTAAAGGAAGATACCGCCCATGAAATCAAAGCTGTTTTAGCGACGCACAACGAAACAGCGACCGGCGTGACCAGTGATATTGCCGGTGTCCGTAAGGCAATGGATGCCAGCAATCATCCTGCCCTGTTATT
>JAUYEP010000227.1 GCA_030689765.1 Methylovulum sp. | reverse complement strand
GAAGAAAATAATCAGTTATATCAATATATTAAAACTTCGTGCTCTTCGCAACTGCTCCTGCGTTGCCCCTTGTGCCCCAGAGGGTATACCTCCTGCATCCATGCAGTCGTTCGTGTCCTTCGTGGTTATCAGCTTTATATTGAATACTTTCACAGCCTCCAATGCTTAAGCAATGTGCCAACCCTTTGGTGCGCAGGGTACGCCCCAGATGGCAGTATCCGCATTGCATGAAATCCACGTTGTCTGTATCCTGCACGCCCATGCAAATAAATCTGATTTCAATAGGGAACCGTATGCCGGGCTGGGTGCAGCAGGGCTATGATGAATATGCCAAACGCCTGCCGCGTGAATGCGAGCTGGTGCTTAAGGAAGTTGCACCGGGCAAACGCAGCAAAAACAGCGATATTGCCCGCATTGTCAAAGATGAGGGTGAGCGTATGATTGCCGTGATTCCGTCCGGCGCGCATATTGTCACGCTGGATATTCCAGGTTATCACTGGACGACCCCCGAATTGGCAAAGGCCATGCAGCGTTGGCGGGAAGGTGGGCAAGCGGTTGCTTTGCTGGTCGGTGGCCCTGAGGGTCTGGCTGATTCAGTCAGGCCATTAGCCCGCGAATCATGGAGTTTATCAACACTGACGTTCCCGCATCCTCTGGTGCGTATTGTTGTCGCCGAACAGCTTTACCGCGCCTGGAGCATCCTTAATAACCATCCTTATCACCGCTAATGCCCGCACAGCTTATTCTTGCTTCTGCATCACCCCGCCGCCAGGAACTGCTGGATCAGATTCAGGTCACTTACACCATTTTCCCGGTTGATATTGACGAAACGCCGTTGCCCAATGAAGCACCGCTGGCTTATGTGCAACGCCTCGCCGCCGAAAAATCGGCGGTCTGTGCTACGTTTGTGGGCAAAACTACCCCCATTTTAGCGGCAGATACCGCCGTAGTGTTGGACAGCTTAATTCTTGGCAAACCTAAAGATAAAGAAGACGGCCTGGCAATGTTGCGCTTGTTGTCCGGTAAAACGCATCAGGTCTATACCGCCATTTCTTTGAGGGGACGGGAACACACCCAGGCGGTCAGCGTTACGGAGGTGACATTCAGGCCGTTGACGGAAAAGGAAATACAGGCGTATTGGCAGGGCGGTGAACCGCTGGATAAGGCGGGCAGTTACGCCATCCAGGGCAAGGGCGGGCTGTTTGTCGCCTCGATAACAGGCAGTTTTTCCGGTGTTGTCGGTTTGCCTTTGTTTGAGACCGGACAACTTTTAGCAGAGCAAGGCATAGATACGACTAATGAGTGAAGAAATTTTAATCAATGTGACGCCACCAGAAACGCGCGTTGCGGTTATTGAGAACGGGGTATTACAGGAACTGATTATCGAGCGGACCCGCGAGCGCGGTCTGGTGGGTAACATTTATAAAGGTGAAGTTTGCAGGGTTTTGCCTGGAATGCAGGCGGCTTTTGTCGATATTGGTTTGGACAAGGCGGCTTTTCTGCATCTTTCTGATTTATGCAGCAAGGATTTGGAGAAAAAGGGCTCGGAAAATATCGAGCATTATTTGCATGAAGGCCAACATATTATCGTGCAGGTCGTTAAAGATCCGCTCGGGAGCAAAGGCGCCCGCTTAACGACCGAAATTGCGATCCCATCAAGGTATCAGGTGTACATGCCTTATGCGGGCAATTCAGGGGTGTCGCAACGCATCGAATGTGAATCTGAACGTGTCCGTTTGAGGGTGTGTCTCGATACCTTCAGAAAAGAGCATCAGTGCGGCGGCTTTATCGCCAGGACTGCCGCTGAATGCGCGGATGAATCGGTGTTGGTTGCCGATATGACATTTTTGCTGAAATTATGGGAATCGATTTCAGCAAAAATTGCCGATGCAAAGCCTAAGGATTTTATCCACAAGGATTTGCCTCTCAGTGTGCGGACATTAAGGGATTTATACAAGGAAGGCATTGATCGGGTGCGTGTGGATTCGAGGGAAACCTATCACCGGCTGCTGGAATTTGCCGAGATTTTTGTGCCGGAAATTGTGCCTGTCATTGAACATTACAGCGGTGAATGTCCGGTATTTGACATTTACAGCGTCGAGGATGAAATCAAGAAAGCGCTGGAGCGCAAGGTCAAATTAAAATCAGGCGGGCATCTGGTTTTTGACCAAACCGAAGCGATGACGACGGTCGATGTCAATACCGGCGGTTATGTCGGCGGGCGCAATCTGGAAGAAACAAGTTTTAAAACCAACCTTGAAGCGGCGCAAACGATAGCCCGGCAACTCAGGCTGCGGAATCTGGGCGGCATTATCATTATTGATTTTATCGATATGAATAGCGAAGACCATAAAAGACAGGTTTTGCAGGCACTGGAACGCCATCTGGAAAAAGACCGCGCAAAAACAAAAATCACCGAAGTTTCTACGCTAGGGTTGGTGGAAATGACCCGCAAGCGCACCCGTGAAAGTTTGGAACATATCCTGTGCGAACCGTGCAGCGCGTGTGGCGGCCGTGGTGTGCTAAAAACGGCTGAATCGATGTGCCTGGAAATATTCCGCGAGATTATCCGCGAAGTCCGGTTGTATAAAGTAAAAACCTTACTGGTCTTGGCATCTGACAGCGTGGTCGAAATGTTGCTTGATGAAGAAGCGGATATGCTGGCCGAACTGGAGACCTTTCTGGGTGTGCAGATCAAGTTCAGGGCTGAAGCGCAATATAATCAGGAACAATATGATGTGGTGCTGCTTTGAGTCAAAATGCTTGTCTTATTTGTAGGGTGGGCAACGCGGCATCTTATTTTTTGGTCCCTGATCACGATAGCTGTCAGCTTGACGGGTGTAAGGCTGATTTTGTCAGGCATGGACGCTTTCAAAATGCAGCTTGCAGGCCATATCAGTGAAACTATTGGCGCACCAGTCGCTATCGGCCGGTTAAGGGCAAAAATGCGCAGGTTTAGCCCCGAGCTGATCCTGACAGATATCACCATCGCTTCTTCTATCGCCAATGCCCCCCCTGCGGTTGCACTCAAAGAAATTCGCTTGGGCATTAACTTGCTTGATATGTTCGTCAACAGGGCTGTATTGCCGTCGATGCGGGTTACGTTGGTGGGCGCCAAATTGTCGGTTCACCGTAAAGATGACGGCAGTTTTGCAATCATTGGCTTAAAAGCCGGGGATGGGCAGCCTTTATGGTTATTTGAGGGCAGTAAATTTGAAGTGTTGCAAAGCGAAATTACCTGGCAGGATGAAAAAAGAAAAAAGACCCCCTTAAAACTTGGGTCAGTCGATCTCGCGGTCATTAATGTTGCCGGACGCCACAAGATTAATATGCTGGCAAAATTGCCAAAACTCTATGGTGGTGGCAGCGGCAACACCTTAACGGTGGCTATGGATTTTAGCGGTGATCCTTTTACGGCATCTGCCATTGATGGCGTTGTATTTCTTGACGGAAAAAACTTAACGCCAGCGCTGTTCAGAATGGTCGATTTGCCTTTGACACTTCAGTCCGGCAGCAGTGATTTAAGGGTTTGGGGTCGCTTACAGCACTCACAACTGGTTTCGGTCAACGGTGAAATACAGCTTTTGGACATGAAATTTTTGCGGCCTAACAAAGGTGAATTCGCCGTTAAATCATTGGGTACACAATTTCATTGGTGGATGGATGGGAACCTAAGCAATGCCAACCTATGGCGGCTTGATGTCAGCCATTTTTTATTGCAAACCGTTGATGACGATAAACATATAAATAAATGGCCGGATGCCATTTTCTCCCTCTCCGCCCAGCGCAATGACGAGTCTGCCCTGCAACAAATCACATTACATATTGAACAAATCGACTTGCAGGAAATGTCACGAATGGCACTGTTTTTTGCCCCTATCCCTGATGAAACGGCTGCATTGCTCGCGCAGGCGCAGGTCAAAGGCCGTCTTGACCAACTGTCATTAATTGCCGATTGGCCTAATAAAACAGCCACCATAGACGGTAATTTTACTGGCCTTAGTTATGCGCCATTCTTATCGGTGCCCGGCATACAAAATCTGACCGGTAAAATAATAGGCACTGACAAACAAGGGATGGTGAATTTTTCGACTCAAGGGGCAACGATAGCGTCACCTGGATTGTTCCGTGAGGCGCTGGTCATCAAAAGCTTGGGTGGTGTGATGAACTGGCAACAACGCAGTGACGGCTGGCAGCTGTCCAGTCCGGCAATGAAGCTGGATTTGCTGGGCTTGCAAAGCGAAAGCCGTTTGCGGGTAAACCTTCCTAAAAACCAGGGTCTGCCTTTCATCGATTTACAAACCACGTTGGCCTGCGATGATGCCAGCCAATTAAAGCATTATTTTCCTACTGGCGTAATAAAACCGGCTGATATTGAGTGGCTAGACCGCGCTTTTGTCAGAGGGCGGGTGGAAAACGGCCGCTTGTCGTACTATGGCAAACTGGAAAAACTAGCCTCTTTGAAAGAAGAAGCAACCCCAAAAAAATCTAAGTCGTATACCCCCCTGCCCCGCCCCGATATTTTGCCTGGCGCTGAAGGCGCTTATCGTGTCCAGGCTAGTGAAATGATTGACGGCGCCCTGTTTGAAGCGCTGCTGGATGTCAGGCAACTGGAGCTGGATTACGCCCCTGACTGGCCCCACATAAGCGATATAGCCGGAGAACTGCAGTTTTTGCAGGGGCGCATGGAAGTCAATGCCTATCAGGGATACAGCACTAACTTGAAGGCGAATAAGGCTATCGTTATCAATGAAGCGGTAGGGGAAAGCAAACAGTTATTGGTTCAGGGTGAAGTTGAAGGCGAAATTGCCGATACGCTGGCCTTTTTGCAGCAAACGCCGCTTAACTCGCGGGTGGGCGCATTGATAGGTTCGATAGTTCCAGAAGGCCGTACCCAGGTCGCGCTGGATCTTTCAATACCTTTGGCTAAGGGGGTTGAGCCTAAAGTGGACGGTAGCGCCACGCTAAATCATGCTGGATTGACAGTTAAGGCCGTGGATTTGGTGGTCAATAAAATTGATGGCTTATTAAAATTCAACGGACAAGGCATTTATAGCGACACGATCCATGCCTCCGCGTTAAAGCATCCTATCCGCATTAATGTCGATAATGCGGATAACCAGACCCGTGTCAATGTTTCTGGCCTGGCTGAAGTCAGTGCCATTGAAAAACAATTTGGCTTACCGGATTGGGGGGTAGCCGAAGGTACGATGAATTATCAACTGAAATTGGTGTTGCCTTATCAGCATTTTGGCAACCCTGCGCCGGAACGGACAACCAAACTTGCCGTTGACAGTGACATGACGGGTGTGGCGTTATCGCTGCCCGGCGCATTGACGAAGACCAAGGCAGAGGTTAAACCCTTGTCCATCGTCTTCAACCTGGGCGACAAATCATTATTGCCGATAGCAATCACTTATGACCATAAACTGAAAGCGGCAATCCAGTTTGATACGGTTAAGCAGCGTATTGGTTCAGGGCATATCCTGCTCGGTAAAGGCGAGGCTTTGCAATCAAATGACACCGGTTTAAAGCTGGAAATTAACCAGGATACGCTGAATTTAAAAGACTGGTTGGTGTTGCCCGCTGGCAAAAATAATCAGGCTGGGATAGACATCAGGGACATAAAAATTCATAGCGACAATGCGCAATGGGGCAATACCGCGCTAGGCGTGTTTGATTTGGCGCTAAAACCGGAGGGCAGTTATTGGGCAGGCCATATCAACAGTCCGTTTGCAATGGGGAAGATACACATCCCCGTGAACAAAGGCCGTATCGCTTTGGATATGGAGATGCTGGACCTTTCTGCATTAAAGCAGTTGAAGCCGCAAAGTGACGGGCAACCGCTCCATACCGAAGAGGATACGGTTGTGTTACCTGAAACGTTGCCTTTGTTTGATATAAGCAGCGATAAAACCTTATGGCAATCGGTCGATCTTGGCCTGCTGACCTTGCAAACTGAACGTATAGCGCACGGTATCGCTTTGAAAAAGTTGGAGCTGACTGGGCTGGCGCAACAACTTGATATGTCAGGCACCTGGACCAGCCATGAAAATCACACACAAACAGCTTTGCAAGGTCATCTGAACATGCCTAATGCCGGCGCATTGCTAAAGCAACTTAACGTGACCAGCGATTTGGTGGAAACCAGCGGCAAAGCGGATTTTTCAGTACATTGGCCGGCCGCGCCGCAGCATTTCACGTTAGCCGCGCTACAGGGCGATATTGATATTCATTTTACTGATGGGCGTATTTTAAGCATAGAACCTGGGTTTGGCCGTATGCTGGGCATTTTGGCGATGGCACAATGGATAAAACGCTTGCAGCTGGATTTTAGGGACATTTACGAGGAAGGCTTGACATTCAATTCAATCAAGGGACATTTCATGCTATTGGACGGCAAGGCAAGCACACAGAATTTGGTGGTCGATGCTATTCCGGCAACCATAACCATCATGGGCGATACCGATCTGGTCAATAAAACCGTTGACCAACGGGTCAACGTCGCGCCCAAAGGCGCTGATGCCGTCCCTATTGCTGGTACAATTATGGATAAAGTGACGACACTGATCGCGCGGACGGTAACGGGTGAAGACCAGGGCGACTTTTTTCTGGGTTCGCAATACCGGATTAAAGGCCAGTGGGATACGATGCAGGTTATTCCGCTACATGACCGCGACGGCTTGTTACAAAAAACGTGGACGGGCATTACCGGCTTTCCGTGGCTACAGCAACCACAAGATTAAAGAAACAACCGAGAGACAATAATGAAGAACAAATGTGCAGCCATACAAATGGTTTCCAGCCCTAATATCAGCGCCAACTTGCTAACCGCCGGGCGGCTTATCGAAGAAGCGGCAAAAGCAGGGGCAAAACTGGTGGCATTACCGGAAAATTTTGCATTGATGGGCGATCATGAACTGGACAAAATTAAAGCCCAGGAAATGGACGGCTCAGGTCAGATACAGGATTTTTTGGCGACCGTCGCGAAAAAACAGGCACTTTGGGTCATCGGCGGGACGATTCCAATAACAGGCGATACCGATAATAAAGTCCGCGCCACTTGCCTGATTTATAACGACCAAGGCGAGCGGGTTGCACGTTATGACAAAATCCATTTGTTTGATGTCAATGTCCCAGATACCAATGAAATATATCGTGAGTCGGATTCAATTGAAGCCGGTAATACGCCGCTCGTCATCGATAGCCCTTTTGGACGCTTGGGTATTGCCGTTTGTTATGATCTGAGATTTCCTGAGCTGTTCCGCAACATGAGCCAGCAAGGCGCCGAGATACTGGTCATACCGTCAGCATTTACCGCAGAAACCGGTGCTGCGCACTGGGAATTATTGCTACGGGCCAGGGCGGTGGAAAACCTGTGTTATGTGATAGCGCCCAATCAGGGCGGCCTTCATTTGAATGGCCGCAGGACTTATGGTCACAGCATGATTATCGATCCCTGGGGTGTGGTGCTGGATTGCTATAAAACGGGGAGTGGTTTTGTTTGTGCACAAATCAGCCATGAACGGCTAGAAGAAGTCCGTCGCACGTTTCCGGCATTACATCATCGGCAATTGGCTTTTGAATAGTGGGGGGGTTGTAAATACTATGCAAAGGTCAGTTAAAAGCTTATTGGTGGCTATCGCCTTGGTGTCTTGCGGTGCAGGTAAAGATGCCCGCTACAAAGATACACAAATGCTGGAGCGTCCGCCTGTTCTGCCCGTCAGTAAACAATCGGGTGAAGCAGATTGTTGTGATGATGCCGTCATCCCAAAAAAGCGCTATAAAAAAGGTTTGGGTGACGATGTTTACCTCACCAAATCAAAACCGCAGCAAATTAAAATCAAACAAGCGTTTGATAACGCTTGGCTTACCCTTGGTCTGGCATTAAAGCAAAGCGAAATTCGGATAACGGATCAGGAACGTGATAAAGGGCTTTATTATGTTGCCTACCAACCTGCCAATATATTCGGCGCGATAAGCTCGTTATTAAAAGTCGAAGAAAAAACCGTGATCTATGTGTTGAAAGCAGAAGCCGATGGCGGTGAAACTAAAGTCAGCACGATGATGGCAAGTGCAATGGAACAAAGCAGTGGGCTGGAAAAAAGCCACTATGATGATGAAGCTTCCAATGATGCAGAAGATTTGATGTACAAGGTGTTTGAAACGCTGCAGGATGATTTGGAAGAATAAAGGCTAAGGCACAGGGAATATATCCCATCGTGCCATCTCTTGAACATTTTTTACCCGACCGGTAACGTCGGATATGGACTAAACATGGAACTATTAAACCTGGCTAGACAAGCCATCCTGATACCGGTCGGTATACAGGACAGTGCAATTGAAAACATCATGGGCTGTTTGTTAAGCTCCCCCGTTGATGCGGCGGATATATATTTCCAATCCACGCATTCAGAATCCTGGGTCATGGAAGGCGGCATCATCAAAGAAGGCAGCCATAACATCGAACAGGGTGCAGGCGTACGCGCAGTCTCCGGCGAGAAAACCGGATTCGCCTACAGTGACCGCATTGAACTGCCGGTCTTGCTGGAAGCGGCAAATAATGTCAAAGCAATACTGAGACAAGGGCAGGATGCCCAGGTTGGACTAATCCATGCCGCCAACCCAGCGTGCTATTACCCCATCGCCAACCCATTGAAATCCCTGGCTGACCAGCAAAAAATTGAGCTGTTGCAGCGGGTAGATAGCGAAACCCGTAAACTGGACAGCCGTATCGAAGAAGTCATTATCAGCCTGGTTGGCATACATGAACACATCTTGGTCGCGAATCAGGATGGTGCATTGATAGCGGATGTCAGACCGCTGGTGCGCATGAATGTCACTGTTATCGTCGTCGAGAAAGGCCGCCGTGAACAAGGCAGCATGGGTGGCGGCGGCCGTAGCGATTATCAGTATTTTATCGATCAGGATACCGCACTGGGTTATGGCAAAGAAGCCGTAAGACAAGCGCTGGTCAATCTGGAAGCTACGGAAGCCCCCGCAGGCAATATGACCGTCGTGCTGGGCCCAGGCTGGCCGGGTATCTTGTTGCATGAAGCGATAGGCCACGGCTTGGAAGGCGATTTCAACCGTAAAGGCACATCGGCATTTAGCGGTCGGGTTGGCGAGCGCGTAGCATCGGATTTATGCACTGTGGTCGATGACGGCACTTTACCCGGGCGACGCGGTTCATTAAGCATTGATGACGAAGGCACGCCGACCGAACAAACCATTCTGATTGAAAACGGCATCCTCAAAGGTTATATGCAGGACAAACTTAATGCCCGTTTAATGGGCGTAAAACCCACCGGCAACGGCAGGCGCGAATCCTACTCAAGCTTGCCGTTGCCGCGCATGACCAACACCTACATGTTGCCAGGCCCTCACGACCCTGAAGAAATCATCAAATCCGTCAAAAAGGGCTTGTACGCAAAGAATTTTGCCGGCGGACAAGTGGACATCACCTCCGGTAAGTTTGTATTTTCCGCCAGTGAAGCCTATTTGATTGAAGACGGCAAAATCACCCGCCCAGTGCGGGGCGCAACCCTGATAGGCAATGGCCCTGATGTGTTGACCAAGGTGTCTATGGTAGGCAACGACCTGGAACTGGACAGCGGTGTCGGCACTTGCGGCAAAGACGGACAAAGTGTGCCGGTCGGCGTGGGTCAGCCAACATTGAAAATTGACGGCTTGACAGTAGGGGGGACAAGTGTTTAACGGGATAGTGACAGTCCTCGCCCCAATCAGCGCGTCATCACCGCACTACCATTTGTTTGGCAGTGCGGTAACCTAGGGTCGAAAATCCCGTTATCCGCAGTTTAATTTTCGCGTCGCTTACCAGACACAGCTTTTGCGAAGCGGCTTTCTTCATTTCTAAATCACTAGAATCCGGGGCAGTAATAGATGATATCTCTGATGACGCCGCTAAAAAGCGTTCCCGCTCACTGCTCATCCAGCCGAGGGCAGCTTGCGCCTCATTGCGTAATCCGAACGGCCCATGAAATGCGGCATGTTCATTAAATCGCCTTGCCCGAATGTGTTCCGGCCAGTTAACGACATAATAACCGGATACCAAGGGTTCGCCGTGGTTGGTGCAATACCTCCGCTGATATGACTCTGCATCAACAAGCCAGAAATCGCGGGTCACAACGACAATTTCAAAAATATCGTATTCTGCGTCCATTGAGTAGTTCCTCTTGCCATGAAATAAATAAAAGATGCCGCCAAGATATTATTTCGCGTCACCGAACCGAAAAGATGGGGCACTCCATATCTGATAGATAGAAAAGGCATCCGCCCTAAACGCCGTGTGCTTTTTCGTATCGTTTGGCCTTGCGGGAATCGTCCTAGGGATGAATTAAAGCGAATTTGGATGCAAAATAAAATACGTGCGAGCGCGTATGTGGGAATACGCATCCACTATTGGATAGGTAGCTAGATCCTGTTAATTTTTTATAAATAGTAATTTAAAAACAACAAGTTATAAAAATTTGAGCCAGTGTAAGTTCCCGATATAACGAACATCCATCAACTGTCAACAGAACCTGAGAATTATTTACGGAATAAAGGGGCCTTACCCGTGAACTTTATTCGCCTCATGGGCCGAAAAGCTTTTGGGCGGCTGCTTAATCGATTTCTGGCGAAACAACATTTTCAAATATTTCGGACAGCGGCATACTCACACCCAGACTGGGGAACGGACACAATTCATCGGCCAAATAATCATGCAACAGCCATTCGTTTTCAGGCGTCCGCCGGTAGCATTCAACGCGGCGTGACGGAATGTCGATAATGACATACTCCTTAAGCGATTCCAGTGTGCGGTAGGCAGCGAATTTGTTGCCCCGGTCGTAGGCGGCGGTGCTATCGGACAACACTTCAACGATCAACACCGGCTGCGATAAATACTGTTCGGCGGCATGGTCTTGTGCCGAGCAGGAAACCATCACATCGGGGTAATAAAAGGCATCAACTTGTTCTACCCACAGTTTCAAATCCATTGCATAAGCTTGACAACGGCTACCGCGCAAAGCTTGTTTGAAAGCAGCCGCTAAATTCAGGGTAACAACAACATGCTCGCGCCGCGCCCCTGCCATCGCAAAAACTTCGCCGGCGATATACTCGTGCTTTTCGTCTTGTGTTTCCTCCCACTCCAGATAAGCGGCTGGGTCAAACTGGGTTTTTAGTACGGTGTTCATGGATGATTATCTCCGTGGGCGTGCGGCTTCTCAGAAGCCATGTGGATGATGATTGGACGCTTAGTAAGTATTCACCTCCCCCTTTGAAAAAGGGGGATTGAGGGGGATTTATTTAATAAAATCTCCCCTAACCCCTCTTTTCCAAAGAGGGGGACTGAATAGTTACGCCGCTTAAAGTGAAGTTTGACGCCTGTTATATCTGTTACAATATTGGGCATATCAAGCAATGCAGATAGTATAACAGCCATCAAGCCTGCCTAATGCCTTCAAACTTTTCACCAGTAGACACCTCAGTGGATTTAAAACACATTAGAAACTTCTCCATTATCGCGCATATCGATCATGGCAAATCAACCTTGGCAGACCGGTTTATCCAGATTTGTGGCGGTTTGACTGACCGCGAAATGTCGGCCCAAGTCCTCGATTCGATGGATATTGAACGGGAGCGTGGCATTACCATTAAGGCGCAAAGCGTCACACTGGATTTTAAGGCCAAAGATGGCGAAATTTACCAACTCAATTTTATCGACACACCCGGGCATGTAGACTTTTCCTACGAAGTATCGAGGTCGTTGGCGGCCTGCGAAGGCGCTTTGTTGGTGGTTGATGCCGCACAAGGCGTTGAAGCGCAAAGTGTCGCCAATTGTTATACCGCGATAGAGCAAGGGCTGGAAGTCGTGCCGGTGCTGAACAAAATTGATTTGCCGTCGGCCGAGCCTGAACGGGTGCTGTCTGAAATAGAAGAAGTCATCGGCATTCCAGCCGATGAAGCGCTGATGATTAGCGCAAAAACGGGCTTGGGTGTCCATGATGTGCTGGAGCAATTGGTCATTAAAGTGCCGCCGCCACAAGGCAATATTGACGGGCCTTTGCAGGCATTGATTATTGATTCCTGGTTCGACAGTTACCTGGGTGTCGTGTCGCTGGTCAGGATTATGCACGGCAGCATACGCAAAAAGCAGAAAATCACCATCATGTCGACCGGCAAATCGTTTCTGGCTGAAAAAGTCGGCGTTTTTACGCCTAAACGCCTGGAACGGGACGTGTTAAATACCGGCGAAGTCGGTTATCTCGTCGCAGGGATTAAAGATATTTTCGGTGCGCCGGTCGGTGACACGATTACCTGGACAGACAAGCCGGCGGCGGAACCGCTCACCGGATTCCAGCGTGTGCAACCCAGGGTTTTTGCAGGGCTTTATCCGGTCAGTTCCGATGATTATGAGGATTTGCGCGAAGCATTGAACAAATTAAACCTCAATGACGCGGCTTTGCAGTTTGAACCTGAGTCCTCCCAGGCCTTGGGTTTCGGTTTTCGTTGCGGATTTTTAGGCATGTTGCACATGGAGATTGTGCAGGAACGGTTGGAACGCGAATACGATGTTGACCTGATCACCACAGCACCGACCGTAATCTATGAAGTCATCACGCATAACGGCGATGTGCTGATGGTCGATAACCCCGCGAAATTGCCGGATATCGGCACGATCAAGTCCATTCGCGAACCGATTATCCGCGCCAATATTCTCGTACCCGAAAGTTATCTGGGCGGCGTAATAGCCCTTTGCATAGAAAAACGCGGCGTACAGAAAGATATGCAGTTTGCAGGGCGCCAAGTGTCATTGCATTACGAAATGCCGTTAAGCGAAGTCGTCCTGGATTTTTTTGACCGCCTTAAATCAGTCAGCCGGGGTTTTGCTTCATTCGATTATGAGTTCCTGCGCTTTCAGGAAGCCGATCTGGTCAAACTTGATGTCCTGATTAACAACGATAAAGTTGACGCCTTGTCGACTATTGTCCATAGGGACATGAGCCATAATCGCGGTCGTGACCTGGTGGAAAAAATGAAAGATTTGATCCCACGGCAGATGTATGAGGTCGCCATACAGGCGGCGATAGGCGCCAAGGTTATCGCCCGTTCCACCGTTAAAGCGATGCGCAAAAACGTCACTGCAAAATGTTATGGCGGCGACATCAGCCGCAAGAAAAAATTGCTGGAAAAGCAAAAAGCAGGGAAGAAACGCATGAAACAGGTTGGCAATATTGAAATTCCCCAAGAAGCGTTTCTGGCTGTTTTGCAGCTCAACAAGGAATAATCCGCTTTTCCCCCACTCCCTTTCTAACAACAACCCCCTATAATTTATGGACTTTGATTTTTCTTTTTTTTTGTTGGTCGCCACCGTTATCACCGGCGTCATTTGGGGCGGCTATCTATTGATGCTCAAATCATCGGGCGCTGCCTTTGACGGGGAAAACGAACCTTGGCTGGTCGAGTACGCCCGTTCTTTTTTCCCGATCGTATTGATTGTGCTGTTATTGCGCTCGTTTTTAGCTGAACCTTTTCGGATTCCTTCAGGATCAATGATGCCCACTTTATTGGTGGGTGATTTTATTCTGGTTAATAAATTTACTTACGGCATACGCCTGCCTGTCATTAATAAGAAAGTGTTGGCGTTGAATGAACCGAAACGCGGTGATATTGTTGTCTTTCGCTATCCTAAGGATCCAGCGGTTGATTATATTAAACGTGTGATTGGCTTACCCGGTGACCGGATTGTTTATGATCATAAAAAACTGTATGTCAACGACAAACCGGTCGGGCAGGTTTCATTAGGACGTTACGAAGGCTTCGGTCAAGGTCAGGATATGACCGGCGCTGAACATTTTGAGGAAAATTTAACCGGTATTGAACACAGTATTTTGGTCAGAAATGATGCCATTTCGGCGGAAGGCGTTTATGTCGTACCGGAAGGCAATTATTTTATGATGGGCGATAATCGGGACAACAGCAACGATAGCCGCTACTGGGGCACGGTTCCTGAAGAAAATCTGGTCGGAAAAGCCTTTTTTATCTGGATGAGCTGGGATTGGCAGCACAAAGGCGTAGGTTTCGACCGTATTGGCACTGTGCTTGGCTAAGTTACAGCGGTTTTAATGTCGGTTAGTTATGCACTGGAGTACAAACCTAGGCTTACTCCACCAGCTAACAAAATGTGGTAGTGGGTTAAACCTGTGTTTTTCCTACACACGATTTCACTGCCTATGGTTCGGAGTCCAAGGCATGGCTTGGATTACACAAAACATCCAAAACGTGTTTTGGACTCCTAAACAACAGATTTAACCTACTACCCAAAATGTTATTAACCTGTTCTAACAACGCTGTAATACCCAGTAGCAAACACAAACGCCACAGATTCATAGCGCACCATAAAGGGTCACTTTATAATCTGTGAATCAGCGGCAACAAAACACCCGCCAAGCAGTAGCCACACTAATCAATCATCTTTAATCCGTGGAGAAAATATGAACGCATCGCTTAAACGTCAGCAAGGTTTAACGTTTATTTCCCTGGTTTTTGTTCTTGGAATACTCGCTTTTTTTGTATTGTTAATCCTTAAAATAGGTCCAATTTATATGGATCACAATAAAGTCACCAGTGCGCTTGCCGCGCTTGAAAAAACCCCGGACGTTGAAACTAAAACCGAACCGGAAATCCGCACCATTCTCAGTAAGCGCTTCAACATGAACTATGTTACCGATGTGACGGGCGATGATATTAAAATCATCCAGAGCGGCAATTATTTGAAAGTTGTTATTCAGTATGATGTTATCAAGCCAATTCTTGGTAACCTTAGTGTTCTGGTTGAGTTTAATAATGAAATTGAGGTCGGTCTGGAGTGATAATAAAGCCGGAAGTTTTATGCAAAAAGCTAGGGTTGGCGTTTAATGACCCACAGCTTTTCATTATGGCTTTGACGCATCGTAGCGCCAGTTTCAATAATAACGAGCGTCTGGAATTTCTGGGTGATTCAATCCTGGGCTTTGTTATCGCGCAAAAACTGTACGACACCTTTCCCGATGCCAGCGAAGGTGCATTAAGCCGGTTGCGTGCAAGCCTTGTAAATGAAGCGACACTGGCGGAATTAGCGAGGAAACACCAGGTCGGTGATGCGTTGGTGTTAGGTTCTGGTGAATTGAAGAGCGGCGGATTTCGCCGCGACTCCATCCTGTCAGACGCACTGGAAGCGATTATGGGCGCCTTGTTTAAAGATCAGGGCATCGCCGCCTGCCAGCAATGGATAGAACATTTATTCGCCGAAAAGCTGCAAACCCTGTCACTGAATAATGGGCAAAAAGATCCTAAAACACAATTGCAGGAACTGATGCAAGCCAAAAAAATCGAACTGCCTGACTACCAGTTAATTACGATGTCCGGCCCTTCACACGAACAAACTTTTAAAGTGAAATGCACTGTTTCTTTAATAGAAGATGCCTCTATAGGGACAGGTATTTCCAGAAAAAAAGCCGAACAATCAGCCGCCGAGCTTATGCTCGAATTATTAAATAAGGATAGTCAATGAATTGTGGTTTCGTAGCCTTGATAGGGCGACCTAACGTAGGTAAATCAACCCTGATGAACCATTTGCTGAAAATAGAAGAAGCCAGTATAGGGACAGGCAACCCAGAAAAAAAGCCGAACAATCAGCCGCCGAGAAAATGCTCGAATTATTAAATAAGGATAGTCAATGAATTGTGGTTTCGTAGCCTTGATAGGACGACCTAACGTAGGTAAATCAACCCTGATGAACCATTTGCTAAAACAGAAAATCAGCATAACCTCGCGTAAACCCCAAACCACCCGGCATCGCATTCTGGGCATCAACACCACGGCAGCCGGGCAAGCCATTTATATGGATACGCCGGGTATGCACAATAATGAAACCCGCGCATTGAACCGGCATTTAAACCGTACCGCTGAAAGCACTTTGCTGGGTGTTGACCTGATTGTCTGGTTGATAGACGGTCTGTCTTGGCATGAATATGATGAAGTCATCTTCAAAAAACTGGAACAGGCTGGGTTGCCGGTGATTCTTGCCGTCAATAAAGTGGATAAGGTAAAGGAAAAAGATGCCATCCTGACCTTCTTTGATGCTGCGCAGCACCGCTTTCCTTTTCAGCATCTGGTGCCTATTTCGGCACTGAAAGGCATTAATCTTGAACAGCTTGAGGCTTTGATCTTTGCGCTGCTGCCGGAAAACGACCTGATCTATCCTGAAGATCAGGTGACAGATCGTCCCGAGCGATTTTTAGCAGCAGAAATTGTCAGGGAAAAATTGACCCGACGCTTGGGGGCAGAATTGCCTTATGAGTTGACTGTGGAAATTGAGCGTTACGAAGAACTGCCTAATATTACGAAAATATACGCGATTATCTGGGTAGAACGCCCGACACAAAAAAATATCGTCATTGGCAAAGAGGGCGAAATGCTGAAAAAAATCGGCACCGACGCCAGAATAGATATAGAAAAACTCATCGGTCAGAAAGTTTATTTACAGCTTTGGGTCAAGGTTAAAAGGGGCTGGTCAGATAACGAGCGGGCTTTGCAAAGTTTGGGGTTTAATGACTGAAACCGTTGTTTATCTACAGCCTGCTTTTATTCTAAAACAGCAAAAATACCGTGAAACCAGCCTGATTATCGATGCCTTGACGCAGGATTTTGGCAGAGTCCCAATACTGGCTAAAGGCGTCAGGAAACTCAAATCCAAAACAGCAGGTCTGTTGCAACCCTTTGTCCCGCTAAATATTTCATACGTCGGCAAAGCCGAGCTAAAAATACTGACCGATGTTGAAATCATCCCGCCATCGCCACAATTAACTGGCCTTGCGCTTTATTGCGGTTTTTATGTGAATGAGCTGACCGGTTTTTTTCTGCATAAATACGATCCCCATCCTGAAGTGTTTGCCGACTACCAAAAGTGTTTATTTGGGCTTGCAACAGTGTCCAATATAGAAGCGGCATTGCGTATTTTTGAATGTGAACTCATGGCGCATATTGGTTATGGATTGCAGTTGGAATACTCAGCCTGCAATGGACAACCGATTGATCCAGCAAAAAAATATTTTTTCAATAAAGGGAAGGGCCTGGTTGAAGCTGAACAAGGCATGTTTTCGGGGGTGACATTGCTGGCGATCAAACGGAAAGAATTTACTGACCGGCAAGTGCTTAGTGAGGCGAAATTGCTGATGAGAGCCGTGATAGACAGCCATTTGCAAGGCAAGCCACTTAAAAGCCGGATCGTTATTAAT
>JAUYEP010000274.1 GCA_030689765.1 Methylovulum sp. | reverse complement strand
CAGACTCACGCCTAGTACCAATCCTCCGGAAATGTACCCGCCAAAGGCAAAGAAAATCATAACTGAAACTGCGGTTACGATGAGCAGGTGCAAGCCGCCAACGCTGAGCACTTCCCGTCTTAGCAACGAACGCAGTTTCAGTTTTAAACCGACCGTAAACAACAGCAGTTCAATGCCAATATCCGCCAGATGTGCTAGCGTTTCGTCGGGATGGACACCAGCGGCATGTAAAATATAACCGGCTATCAAATAGCCCACCAGTGGCGGAAAATATAAACGGCTGGTTATCAATCCGGCGAGATACGCTGTCCCCAGCAAAAGTAATTCCATATTTAAAGCCTGTATCGTAACGGGTTAGCGTTGATTATAGCGTGAACTAAACCATCAATTATGCTTACGGTAAAATGGCCGATTAAGCAACAGTACGATAATAAAGGTACAAAGCCCTAAATTACATACTATTCCTCAATTATCCCCAACTTCTGCATACGCGAACGCAAGGTATTTGGATTCATGCCCAATACAGCAGCCCCTTAACACTGGAAATAACCCAGCCGGTTTCCTCCAATGCCTGTAGGATATGGGTTGCGCTCCACGTCTTCCAAAGCACCCATGTGGTTGATCTTAGCTGGAGATTCGGGGGTGCAGATTTATCAGTGAACCGATGTCCAAAGGGTAGCGGGACTTGAGCAAGAATTCGGGCGCTTGGTGATATGTGCGCCGTTTTCCGGTAAAGCGATCGATATGGCCCAGGGTTTACATCCCCAGCGTTGGTTGGACATGGAACTACCGTTAGCCCACCTGGCAAAGCGGTGGTGCAAGGCATCGCGGATGAAGACGCTGTGGCAGTATTCGCCATAGGGCAAATCGGGCGCTTTGTGCCGGATGATGTAATTGATATAGAAGTGACTGAAATCGACCGTATCAATATTCATGAACTCGACAGGCCTTATTTTGCTTCTGTTTATGGGGGTTTGATTGCCGTCAGGCAAGACGTTTCGGGTAAATTGATGCCGACGTCATCCGTGTTCCCCGTCCGTCTGACGGCATCGGTAGCATCGCTGCCAGACCAAATCCAAAGAGGCATTGCCGTAATCAGCGCCAAGCCACGTAGCTTCGCACGCCGCCTTTTTGATATTACCTCCGTTTTGTTGATACGCGGGAGTGGTTTTTAAGGGAGGCTGGTGTAACTATTCCATTACGTCTTTGTTAAGCGGTCATTAATAGTGTCATAGGCCAGCTACAACGCCACCAACACATGCGGATGGCCGGTCAAATCCTGGTAAATGGCATCGAGTTGCTGTTTGCCCGTCGCTTTAATAGTCACCGTTACGGCCAGGTAATTGCCATCTTTGCTGGGACGTGTTTTGACGGATTGATGGTCAAGGTCGGGTGCGTGACGGCGGATGATTTCTATGACCAAAAGGTCAAGCTCGATGTCGATTTTACCCATTGCCTTGATTGGGAACTGGCAGGGAAATTCAAACAGGGTTTCTTCGCTCATGATAATGACTGTTTGTAGGCTTGAAAAAATTGATCCATGCGTTGCCACACTGGGCCAGGTTTACCATCGGTTATCGGCTGGCCATCAAGTTCAACGACAGGGATGATTTCGCGGGTGGAACTGGTCACCCAGATTTCATCGGCAGATTTAAGCTGGGCTAATGAAATGGCATCTTCGCGGCAAGCCATATGGTTTTGTTGGGCGATGTCCAAGATCACATCGCGGGTAATGCCTGGCAGAATGTCATGGCCTTTAGGCGGTGTGACGAGAATACCGTCAATCACTGCAAACACATTGCTGGCGGCGCCTTCGGTCACATAACCGTCCCTGACCAGAATGGCTTCAGCGCCGCCTCGGTCTAAAGCCTCCTGCCTGTGCAGGAGGTTTGCCAATAAGGTAACCGTTTTGGCGTTACAAAGTTTCCAGCGGCTATCGTCCATCGTAACTGCCTTAATTCCGGTTTCCTTGCCTGCAAACGGCACAATGTTTGAACACATCGCAAACACAGTAGGTAAGGTATTTTCTGGAAAGGCGTGATCCCTTTTTGTCGCTACACCGCGCGTAATCTGCAGATAAATATACTGGTTCTGGCTGGCATCGGGCAGGGGCCGAAGAATTTCCTGCCATTGTCCGCGCGGGTGTGGATTAGCCAGGCGAATAGCTGCCAAGCTATTTTCAAGGCGTTCCATGTGCTGTTGAAAATGAAATAAGTGGCCGTAATAAGAGGGGATCACTTCATATACACCGTCACCGAACAAAAAGCCGCGATCCAGCACCGAGATTTTTGCTTCATTAAGTGGCAGGTATTGGCCATTTAAATAAACGGTTTTATTTTCCAGCATCTGATTTCTCCATCATCATCATTGCGCCATCATAAAGCCTGCGGACTATATTGCCTTGTTCCACGGATTTTAATGCAATCAGGTCTTTGTTGATAATTTGTTCATTTTTTAATGTGACATTGACAGAACCAAACTTATCGCCTTCCTTGACAGGTGCGGTGATCTTTTTGTCAATGTTAATCTCGGCTTTAAGATCGTTGTAATGGCGGCGGGGAATAGTCACATACAAATCTTCGGCGACACCGAGCGGGACATTTTTGCTGTCCCCTTTCCAAACCCTCGCTTCGCTTAAAGGTGTTTTGCCTTGGTACAACCGATGTGCTTCAAAAAAGCGAAAGCCGTAATTGAGCAAATTCTGATTTTCGTTGGCCCTGGCATTGACACTTTTTGCACCCATGACGACCGAAATAAGCCGCATATTTTCCCTAAGCGCCGACGCGACCAGACAGTAGCCGGCCTCATCGGTGAATCCGGTTTTAACGCCATCAACCGATTCATCACGGGAAAGCAGTTTATTGCGGTTATGCTGGGTGATTTTGTTAAACGTAAATTCCTTTTGCGAAAACCACCGGTAATAATCAGGGAATTCCCTGATTAAAGCGGACGTCAGCGTAGCCAAATCGCGCGCGGTCGTGTAATGGTCTTCGCCCGGCAGGCCGTCACTGTTTTTGAAGTGGCTATTCGTCATACCGAGCCTTACGGCATGTTGGTTCATCATGTCGGCAAACGTGCTTTCGTTGCCTGCAACATGCTCTGCCAGCGCAACGCTGGCATCATTGCCGGATTGAATGATCACGCCTTTCAGCAGATCTTCAATTTTGACTTGCCCGTTAACTTCAACAAACATACGTGAGCCAGATGTTTCCCATGCTTTCTGGCTAATAGTGGCCAAATCGTCCAGATGCAAATGCCCATTGCCGATTTCGCGGAAGACCACATAAACGGTCATGATTTTAGTGAGGCTGGCAGGGGCAAGTTTAGCGTCCGCATTGCTTTGTGCGAGTATTTTACCCGTGTGGTAATCCTGCAATATGTAGGCGCTGGCTTCGATAGCGGGGGCTGGTGGAGTTACAATTTCAGAGTCTTCTGCGTTTGCTGGAAAGACGGCAATCTGCAAACCCAAAAATAGAAACAAGGTGGAGTATTTTAAAAATGTCATTGCGCTTTAGGGGTGATATAAACGAAGTTTATTGTATCATGGGTTTTGGTTTTGTCCGGTTTCACAAGCTACAGGCTAGGGCAATAGGTGGCAACGCGGACAATTCGTTTGGATAGCTAAAAATGCCCTATTGTACCTTTATCATTCACACTGCAGGGCTACCAAGGGTTCTATGCAATACATCACCTAGCCCTTGCGAATTGGGCAACCTCTTTCTGCAGCCGCGCTAAATCATCATGGCGATGATTGTCTTTGGCGGGTTTGTATGATTATGATCCGATAGGGGTGGCTTAATTTTCGATGCCATGGATGCGCCTGCATTGGTTTCTGGATTTTTATGGCGCATGTCTACAACGTTGGACTCAATGGATTCCGGCAACATATCCGATAAAATGTTTGCCTTGGGCATAGCTACATTTTTTCGCACATTTAAATTCAGACCATGTAAAATTGCCCGACTATTAAACTATGTAATTCTAGGATATTAAAGTGTTTAGAGGAACTACCATACTTTCTGTTCGCCGAGGCGACAAAGTGGTGATTGGCGGTGATGGTCAAGTCACCTTGGGTAACACCGTCATGAAAGGCAATGCCCGCAAAGTACGCCGTTTATATCATGATAAGGTCATTGCTGGTTTTGCCGGTGCTACCTCGGACGCTTTCACGTTATTTGAGCATTTTGAAGGCAAGCTGGAAAAGCATCGCGGCAATCTGACCCGCGCAGCAGTGGAAATGGCGAAAGACTGGCGTACAGACCGCGCCTTGCGTAAATTGGAAGCGTTACTGGTGATAGCCGATGCCAAAACATCCCTGATCCTTTCCGGTACCGGTGATGTCATTGAACCCGAACATGATTTGATGGCGATAGGGTCGGGGGGGGCTTTTGCCCAGGCGGCGGCACGCGCATTACTGGAAAACACTGGCCTCAGCGCCCGTGAAATCGTTGAACGGTCATTAAATATCGCCGCCGATATTTGCATCTACACCAACCACAATCTGCGCATAGAAGAATTGGATGCAGAACCCAATGAACGGTTGAAAGACCCAAAAAATCTATAATAATCGTTGCTGCCGGCGCCCTTATTCCAATCGCACAAACGTATAGAAGAATTAGATGCAGAACCTACTGAATAAACGAGTCAACGCATGTCACAAATGACCCCTAAAGAAATTGTATTCGAGCTGGATAAACATATTATCGGCCAGGCCAGTGCCAAACGTTCTGTTGCCATTGCGCTCAGAAACCGCTGGCGGCGGCAGCAGGTTGCCCCCGAATTGCGCGACGAAATCACGCCAAAAAACATCCTGATGATCGGCCCTACCGGCGTGGGTAAAACTGAAATCGCCCGTCGGCTGGCACGCTTGGCAAACGCACCGTTCATCAAAATAGAAGCCACCAAGTT
>JAUYEP010000206.1 GCA_030689765.1 Methylovulum sp. | reverse complement strand
GCCAAGGGCAGGTTAATCAGTGCCCGACAAGTAGAAATTTCACCTTTAGATGGATCAGCACAGTCTGTACTTAATGCCAAACATATCATTTTGGCCACAGGTTCAACACCGGTTAGCCTGCCTTATGCGAAAGTCGATAATGAATTTATCATCGATTGTTTCGCCGCCTTAAATCTTGACAGCTTGCCTAAAAAACTGGCTATTATCGGCGCAGGCGTCAACGGCCTGGAACTTGCCAGTATATGGGGCAGGCTCGGTTCTGAAACTATATTGCTCGATGCACAAGAGAGCTTTTTATCACTGCCAGACCAGCAAATTTCACGCGAAGCCTATCGCATCTTCAGTGGGCAGGGGTTGGATTTGCGCTTGGGCGCACGCGTCATTTCGGCGAAAAAAGGCCGGAGTAAAGTCATCGTCGAGTATCAGGATCAGGAGGGGACCCATACGTTGCGTGTTGACAAGCTCATCGTCGCATCGGGCCGAAAACCTAACACAGAGAATTTAATCGCACCAGAAGCCAATTTGCTGCTCGACGAAAACGGTTATATCCATGTTGATGAAAATTGCCGCACTAACTTGCCGGGCGTTTACGCTATCGGCGACCTTAACCTACTCGGCCCTATGCTGGCGCATAAAGGCATAGAAGAAGGCATATTTGTTGCCGAAAACTGTGCCGGTCGGCGCAGCGCCATCAATTACGACACCCTGCCCAGCGTTATTTATACTGACCCTGAAATTGCCTGGGTCGGTCAAACCGAACAATCCTTAAGGACTATGGGTGTAGCGATCAATGTGGGTGTTTTCCCATTAAGTGCAACTGCCCGCGCACAAGCCATGGGGAAAACCGAAGGGTTGATTAAAATTATCACCGATGCAGAAAATGATACCCTGCTGGGTGTGCATGTTATCGGCGCACAGGCGTCGGAACTCATTGCCGAAGCCGTACTTGCGATGGAGTTCTCAGCCAGTGGCGAAGACTTGGCCAGAACGATACATGCGCACCCTACCCTATCTGAAGGTTTCCATGAAGCCGCACACGCCCTCAAGAAAGTGAATGTGTCTGCGCCGACCGCCCACGAAAAACAGTAAGGCGGTTTCGCGACAGCAAACCTCCATCGATACGCCCTGAAATGGCGGATTGCCTATCGGCGAAAATTCGGCTTTGTACCTTTCCGCACTGTAGAGACGTTGCACCGCAACGTCTGTCGGTATGCCATGCGTAATCCATAGACGTAGCAGTGCTACGTCTCTACATATAATCCAGCTACCAAAGAAAACACGGATAGCAGGCCCTGCCGCTACCCGTGTGCCACCCATTAGTTGTAGGGTAGGCAGGCTGTTTTGCCTACCGTTTCATTCATAACCGGTGTACCCACAGGGCATAAAGGCAGAAAAGCGTTGCCCACCCTACTCGGCTGCCCACTCGGCTCCTACAATCAACGCCTGCCAAACTCCTCCGCAATACTAGGCCGACCGAAATAAAACCCCTGAAAAATGGCACAGCCTTTTTCCACCAGAAAACCGAGCTGCTGCTCGGTTTCAACACCTTCCGCAACCACATTCAACCCCAGATTTTTCGCCATTGCGATAATGGTCTCGACAATCACCTCATCATTGGTGTTTTGGTTGATATTCCTGACAAAACTTTGGTCAACTTTCAATTGGCTTAGCGGGAATTTCGTCAGATAAGCCAATGACGAATAGCCGGTACCGAAATCATCAATGCTGATACTGATGCCATGCTCAGTCAACAATTGCATTTTGCCGACGGTTGCATGGACGTTTTCAATGAGGATGCTTTCTGTCAATTCAATCATCAGTTGCGAGGGTAAAATACCGGCATCGTGAATGGCTTGCTTAACCTGGTCGACAAAATCATGTTGCTGAAATTGCCGTGAACTGACATTAACGGCAACATGCCCAATATCGAATGCCTGTGCGCCCCATTTTTTTATTTGTCGGCAGGCTTCCTGCAAAACCCAGGTTCCGATGGCGATAATCAAACCGGTCTCTTCGGCAATAGGAATAAAATCAAGCGGCGAGATGATGCCTTTTTCAGGATGTATCCAACGTATCAAGGCTTCTGCGCTCAATAGTTTGCCGGCAAGGTCAACCTGCGGCTGGTAATGGAGCACAAATTGTTGCTGATCGATCGCAATCCTGAGGCTGTTTTCAAGCTGCAAGCGCTTGTCAGCAGCCTCCTGCATACTTTGATCGAAGAAACTGATGGTATTCCTGCCTTTTTCTTTGGACTGATACATGGCGGTATCCGCCTGCTGTATCAGTTCCGTCGGCTCTTCACGGCAAGCGCCGGAAAACAGCGTAATGCCCATACTGGCGCCGAAATGATGTTCATTATTTTTCAGCAAATAAGGCTGGTTTAATGTGTGCAAGATTTTTTCGGCCACATTCAATGTGTTATTGGTGGCCTCATCAATATTTTCGGCATTCGTATTGACCAATATAACAAACTCGTCGCCGCCTAAACGGGTAGCCATGTCTTCTTCACGCACAGCACTCTTCAGGCGATGGGCCACTTGCATCAATAATTCATCACCGACATGATGGCCTAACGAATCATTAAGCATTTTAAAACGGTCCAGATCCAGAAAGATGATGGCGGCATAAGTATTTTTACGCTTTGCCTGAACCATAGCCAGTTCAATCCGTTCAAGCAGCAGGCGACGATTGGGCAATTCGGTTAACGGATCATAAAATGCGAGCTTTTTGATATGATCCTCGAACATTTTTTTCTCGCTGATGTCGGTAAACACAGCGACATAATGCGTGGTTTCACCGGCGCTGTTTTTAACGGCTGTGATACATTGCCATTGTGGATAGATTGACCCATCCTTGCGCCTGTCCCAAATCTCACCGGTATACTTTCCTTCCATTATCAGTTGCCGCCACATTTCAGCAAAAAAAGCCTGGTCATGCCGGCCGGAATTAAGGATTTTCGGCGTTTTACCGATAACTTCTTCCGATGAATAGCCGGTAACGCTTGTAAATGCCTTATTGACACGCAAGATGACTTCGTCGGGGTCGGTAATAATTATGCCTTGTAAAGTATCGAAGGTGATCGCGGCAAGATGGAGTTCCTCTTCGGTTTTTTTATAATCGGTAATATCCATCCAGGCACCGAAAATTTCATCAATGCCCCCCTCAGGTGTGCGCAGGACAATTAACTTATCGTGTATCCAGCGATACGTACCCTCCTTATGCTGGAAGCGGTATTGATAATCGAGCGGCCCATCATCCCTCAAAAGGGTCATTGGGTTAATCATGTTGTGCAGGTCATCGGGATGGACCCGGTTTATCCACAACGCTACATCTGCATACCAATCGGCAGGCTCAAATCCAGTGATTGCTAAAAAAGCGTCACTGACATACGTGCTTTTAAACGGGTATTGTGCGTTACCGGTAGGTTTTAAGGTATAGATCGCTGCCGGACTGAGGTTTACGGCATGCCTGAAGCGCTGTTCACTTTCAAGCTGGGCTTGATTGCTCGCCCGCAACAACTTGACGAGCCGGTCCAGATCAGAATTAAGCCGGATAGTGTCGGCTTTGGTTTCTTTATGATAAAGAATTTCATCTTGAAGTTGCTGATTGGCCTGCATCAGCTCAGAGGGGCTTGGTATCAGCAAGGCTTTAGGAATCAACGGCCATAACAAAACAGCCGCAAGCACTGAGATAAGCGCGGTAAACGCTTCAGTCACCGCAGCCAAACCATAGATCGGTTTCCAGATGGTCACAACCGACAAAACATGGGTTGCGCCGCAAGCGAAAATAAACAGGCTAAATAATATTAAAATCCCTTTAAATTCAACATCGACACCTTTACGTTTATAGGCAAAATAGCTTAAGGCAATCGGAATTGAAAAATATGACAGGGCAATGATTAAATTGGAGATGACAGTTAGCCACAACACAGTGGGTTTCCAAAGAAAGCAGAAGCCATGCGGCATGTATTCTTTGGTGTCTAACAAAAAATTAATCCAGTCTTGCATAAATCGTTAACATCGTTGAACTAGAAAAGGGGAAGCGCTCGGCACAAAATGCTTGAGGATAGTCCGGTTTAAAACAATCACTAAGTCATTTCATCATACCATGTTAATTTTCCAATGCTAGAACCAACCGATACCACTGATTGTTGTCTTTGATTAAAGAACGATATAATCAGTATCACGTTAGCCCGTCATTACTTTGAATACAAATTGGCATGAACCCAAACTGGAAAAACTTTTTACTCTCTGAACAGGCTGGTTTTGAAACTGATTTTCAGATCAGTTTCCTTGCTGACACAGAACAAAATTACCAGCGCATTTATCCGGTTGCGCATCTGACGGTTTTAACGGTCAGCGGCCGGGACGCCGCAGCGTTTCTGCAAGGACAAATCACTTGTAATGTCCATGGCATCAGTGAAACACAAAGCAGTCTAGGTGCTTTATGCAACCCGAAAGGCAGGGCCATCGCCACTTTTCTGCTGATTAAAACGGGCAACGCGTTTCTTATGGTTTTGCCTGTGGAACTGGTGGAAACGGTTAAAAACAGGTTAATCCGTTACATCCTGCGCTCCAATGTGGTCTTGACCGAAAGTTGTGATGAGCTTTGTTTGGTTGGATTGTCGTCGGCAACTGAATCACCCGCCGACGACGGCATACCCTCTGTACCCTCTGTACCCTCTGTACCCTCTGGGGCACAAGGGGCACAAGGGGCACAAGGAGCAACGCCACCACTAAAGGGTGGTCTATGGACAGGAGCAGTTGCCGAGATGTTATTCAGCACAACGCAACAGGAAACTATTGCAGTCAATCTGGGTACGCGCAAGTTGATTGTTGCGCCTTCGAACCTAGCTATTTCATTATGGAAGGAAATGGTTTGCCTGGGGTATCAACCCACAAATTCTGCGCATTGGCGTTATCTCGATATTATTTCAGGGCTGCCCTGGCTGACCACAGAAACGTCAGAAGCCTTTATTCCGCAAATGCTTAATTTGGATAAACTGGGCGGAATCAGTTTTAACAAGGGTTGTTATACCGGTCAAGAAGTGGTTGCCCGCACCCATTATCTGGGCAAGGCTAAACGGGCGATGTTTCTCGCCGAGTGCAATACGCCGGATACACCCGATCCGAATTCAATCATTATTGATGATAGCCTGGTTGATGCACTGACCGAAACCGACCAAACAGCAGGCAGGGTGTTGCTGGCAGAACATGACGGCACAACCTGCAAAATGCTCATCGTCATACCGGTTTCCGATACCGGCACTTATCAGCTAAGGCTGGCAAACCAACATAAACTGACTTTATTGACAGGGCCAAACAGTAGGTTGGGTTAGTATGGGCGCTAACCCAACACAACTACCTTTCATTCGCAGCACACATATCACATTCATCCATGATAAATATTCAAGCCGTTTCACATTTTCGCCGTTTAGGCACACTCACCATTTTCGCCGTTTATTTTGTCATTCTGGTCGGCGGCATCGTCAGGGCTTCCGGTGCGGGCATGGGCTGCCCTGACTGGCCAACCTGCTTTGGCCAGTGGATTCCACCTACCGAAGAGGCACAATTACCGGCTAATTATCATGAGATATATGCCCAACGCGGTTATGAAAACACCCAATTCAATCCGGTAAAAACCTGGACGGAATACACTAACCGTCTGGTTGGCGTGACCATCGGTTTTTTGATCTTCCTTACCGCATGGTCGTCACGTATTTTTTTAAAAACCGATAAAACAATCTTCTATTTGGCCCTCAGCAGTTTTTTTCTGGTTGGTTTTCAGGGCTGGCTAGGCTCAACTGTCGTTGCCAGTAATCTCAAGCCGTTCATGATCACCTTACACATGCTGCTGGCGTTGTTCATCGTCGCCTTGTTAATTTATACGATTGCCCGTTCACAACGGGAAGTTATCAGCCAAATTGATACGCAGGGATTACCGGACAAATTTAAAACTATCCTGATTATCGCGATGGTGATGACATTGCTGCAAATCGCGATGGGGACCCAGGTTAGGGAAGCGGTTGATTTTATTACCCATGAACACAGCTATATCGAGCGTAAATACTGGCGGGATGATTTCCCGATCATTTTTTACATCCACCGCTCGTTTTCATCGCTTATTCTGTTTACTAATGTCTGGATGGCCTGGAAGCTTTATCAGGCCATGCCTAAAACCAGCCTGTTGTTCCGTACCGGCATGGCGCTTGGCGCACTCGTGATAACAGCAATCCTCGCTGGCGTCACGCTGGACAGATTGGGTATGCCGCCTGTTGCCCAACCCATACATTTATTAATGGCAAACCTTATTTTTGGCACACAGTTTTTCCTTTATATTTGCATGAGTTACGCAGGCGAAAATAAGCTGGGCAAGTCCGCTTGAGGTTTGTGGAAACGGCGGATAACTAGGTATCCGCCGGTAGTTACAGCGGTTTCAACATCGGTTAGTGAGGTAACGGAGTACAAACCTAGGTTTGTACTCCACCCGCTAAATCTACTGTTATTAACCTAATCTGAAAACGCTGTAAGATGATTTAAGCTTCAGTGACGCTAATTTCCGGCGTTTGCTCGATCAGCGTAATGCTTTGTTCAATGCGTGGAATAATTTTTTGAATGCCCAGCCGGGTTTTGGTATTGATGACTAAAGGCGAGGTGAGCGTACCCTTAATAACCGGTTTGTCGCCCTCATTTTCGTTTTTTTGTAAAATCAGCAAAAAGGCCAGATCGTTTATATCGGTTAATTGAAGCAGTTGCTCTTCTTCATCAGCCAAAATAAACAGATAGTTGATCTTGAAATTAGCAGGGTCTGCAACCGAAAATCCTAGTTCCGCATCATCTACAGATTGGAGCCAATAAATAATTTCATTGCCTTCCTGATGAAATAACTTGTACGTGGTTTTGTCTTCAAACCCTGGGATTCCCAGCGGAAAGGTGATAACTGTGTTTGGGTCAATGATTTGTTCGCCGAATAAGCTGGTTCTAATTTCCATCGTGTGATTCCTCTTGAGTTGGTGTCTTTCGAATTATAGGTTATTTAGAAAAATTTTTGATGGGAAATAGATGACGTTTAAGTTTCATAACCTGAAGTCTCCAAGTGGGGGCGTGTTATGCAAGCCTTAAACAGCCACACGCACAAAGCGATTAAATCACCACAAAATCTGCGCTGGTCAATGCCAAGTGCACACCTAACATCGCAATTTGCACCCCTTGAGCGATACCATTGCCGTCAGAATCATAAGTCACCGCACCGGTAGTCGGGTTATAAATGACATAATCATCGGCATCATGCGCGTTCGTGCCTTTAACAAACTGGCTGGCACTCAATTCGCCTGTTGCCGTCAATACAGTGAACATCTTGTTTTCCAATTCAATAGTATCGTCAACCGGTTTGAAATCGGTGATGTTATCGATATTCGCCTTAAGTGCTGCGTTAAACACAAAGCTGTCCTTGCCAACACCGCCGGTTAAGAGGTCATGGCCTGCACCGCCGGTTAAGAGGTCATGGCCTGCACCACCGGTTAACGTGTCATATCCTGCATCACCGCGCAAGCGATCATCACCCCTACCGCCACTCAAATTATCATTACCGTTTCCGCCGATGAGCCAATTAGCCAACTCATTACCGATAAACGTGTCATTGAAATGGCTGCCATTCAAGCTTTCAATGCCAGCCAGCGCATCAACGCCCGCACCCCCAGTATGTTGCTCGCCTGTCAAGGTCAGATTGACGTTCACGCCAGCGGTAGCATACCAATAATCTCCCCAATCCCCGCCATTGCCACCATCGAGAACATCATCGCCCTCACCACCCAGCAAACGATCATTACCCTCACCACCGGTTATCGTGTCATTGCCAGCGTTACCCTTTAACACATCATCACCCAAGCCACCGTTTAAGACATCATTACCTTCACTGCCGTTTAAAGAATCATTGCCTACCGTACCCTTTTCAGCAATGGCCATCGCGATACTGGCACTGCTGGTATTTAGCAACACTGAAACCGTTTCACTTAAATGATTGGTTACGGCTAAATCGGTTTTGCCATCGTTATTGAAATCACCGGCACTAATAGAAGAAGGGCTTGAGCCTGTGGTGAAATCCATTTTAGGATCAAAGCCGGTATTCGTGGCATTACGCAACAGCACGGAAACCCTGTCACGGGTTAAGCCGTTTATATTCACCGTACTGGTTATGGCTAAATCGGTTTTGCCATCGTTATTGAAATCACCGGTACTAACCGAAGAAGGGTATAAACCTGTGGGAGTGTCCACTGTAGTAACGTCAAAGCCGGTATTCGTGGCATTACGCAACAACACTGAAACTGTATGGCTGTCATAATTGGCTGTGGCTAAATCGTCTTTACCATCGTTATTGAAATCACCGGCGCTAACAAAACGAGAGGGATAACCTGTTGCGACATCTTTAGCGTCAAAGCCGGTATTCGTGGCATTACGCAACAACACTGAAACTGTTCTGCCCTCCATATTGGCTACAGCCAAATCGGTTTTACCATCGTTATTGAAATCACCGACGCTAACCGATGTTGCTTGCCCGCGTACTGCATAATCCACTTTGGCGTCAAAGCCGGTGTTAGTTGCATTACGCAACAACACGAAAACCTTGTATCTGTAACCCTCGGCTCCGGCTAAATCTGTTTTGCCATCATTATTGAAATCGCCGACGCAAACCGAACGAGGCTCTGGGTCTGTCGCATAATCCACTTTATCAAACGAGGCGGCACTTCCCGCCAGCGCATAACCCATGCCTGCAATTAAATTCACAAACACCGTTTCATTAGGATCAGCAACCGTATCGGCAAGGGCGGCAAGGTTTAATGTGGCAGAGCTTGCGCCAGCGGCAATGGTGAAAGTATTTGCACTGATATTGCTAACATTTGCCCCAGCCATCAATGTATAGTCTTTGCCAAACGTCGCGGTACTGCCGGTCGTGTCAAAATTAATGGTTAAACCACCGGCTGGCGCGGGGCTGTCTAAACTGATATTAAAATATCCGTTTACACCGCCTTCAACGGGATTAGCGCCTGCAAGTAACCTTAGTTTTGGAATAGCCATATCGTTTCCCCCAATAAAATTAAAAAATAGCCGGATAGATGGACAAAACCGCCTGCCCACTTAATTTAGCGTTGTTACAGCGTTTTAATGTCGAGTTGTTCCAAGGTTTTTTTAAAATGCGGCAAGGTCAGGTAAATGAAGGTTACGTCTCTACACACACCAAGTCATTAGTGATTAAATCACTACAAAATCCGTAGCCGTCAACTCAAGATTTGTCCCCAAAACTGCGATCTGCACCGCCGTTCCAGCACCACTGCCATCACCATCATAAAACAACGCGCCAGTGGCTTTGTTGTAAATGAGATAGTCGTTACTATCCACAGCCGTGGCGGCGACAACAAAGTTATCGGCTTTTAACTCGCCGGTTGTGGTTAAGCGGTAAAAAATCCCATTTTCTAATCGAATCGTGTCATCAATCGGCTTGAAGTCGGGGATGTTTTCGACATTTGCCGTGAGTGGGCTGTTAAAGATAAAACTATCTTTGCCTACTCCGCCTTTTAACACGTCATTACCTGTACCGCCATTTAATAATCGCCCTTGCCACCAGACAAAACATCATTACCAGCGCCACCGTATAACGCATCATTACCACCTTGACCCAACACCGTATCATCGCCTGGGAAGCCTCTGATGACATCGTTACCCGCTGTGCCAACGAGTGGGCCATTGATCGGATTGATAATGACGGAAGTTGAGCCTAAAGCCCTTAATGCCCCGCCCGTGCCTTGCACTCCGATATTGCCATCGTTAAAGATCCAGTCGATTTGTACCGAGGCGGGCGGGGTGTCAGAGGCGTTGCTGTACGCTAATGACAATAAGGCGGCATCGGCCCGCGACGGGGTGGCGTTGGTATTGAAAATAATTTGCAGTTCTCCGTTGCTGCTGCCCACTGTTCCAATGGTGACACCCGATAACACCGCATCACCGCCACTGAATTTTAAATTGCCGCCGCTTGAAAACACATCATCGTTGTTCGCGCCGCTGTGCCGCATTAAGGTAATCGATGCGCCAGCGTAATTATCTCGGGCGACCAATTCTGCATCGTAAATTTGTACCGTTTTATCCAACATTACCGCCGCGCCGCTTTTAATTTATTTTCAGCACCTTGGCGCCACGAATCTTGCCTTTTTTTAGCTCAATTAATGCTTC
>JAUYEP010000204.1 GCA_030689765.1 Methylovulum sp. | reverse complement strand
CCGCGACACTTGGCATTTGGCGAACCGCTTTATACGTAAACTGCTTGCCCATACGATGGGCTGCTTCTTGGGGAAATTACTGGGCAATCCTACTTTGCTTTTTGAGGCTTTGGTTGAGATTTAAAAGTTGAGCATCGCGTGTTAAACTATAATCAACACAACAATTGGGTACGCTATGGCAACGAACGCTAACAGACCAACTTCCCCGCACTTGCAAATCTACAAATTGCCGCTGACAGGTATCATTTCCATTTCCCACCGCATGACTGGCATGTTGCTATCGGTCGGTTTACTGCTTTTTGTTTATATCATTTCAGCGGTTTCAGGCGGTGCACAAAGCTATGCCTCGATGCAGGCGGCCATGACGATAGGGCTGATAAAATTAGTGTATTGGGGCTTTATTTATGCGCTTTTTTTCCATTTATGCCATGGTGTCCGGCATTTGGTCTGGGATGCAGGAAAGGGCTTTGATCATGAAACGTTAAACCGTTATGCCTTAATAGAGCTGATGGCCTCATTGGTGCTTACTGTTATGACGTTGCTTATTGTTTGAGGGAGAATGTTATGGATTTTAAAACACCTTTATCTAAGGCCCGTGGCTTGGGGTCGGCAAAATCAGGGACATCGCACTGGTGGATGCAGCGTGTCACTGCAGCGGCACTGATTCCATTGTCTTTCTGGCTGATCACTTTTCTGGACCAGTGCCTGACCGCACCTTATCAACAAACTGTAAACTGGTTAGCGGCACCGGTTAATACCGTGTGTATGGCGGCTTGGATAGTGGCGGCGTTTTATCATGCTGCGTTGGGCGTACAGGTGGTGATTGAAGATTATGTCGCCGCCGAGGGTGCAAAAATTGTCAGTGTCTGGGCAGTAAAGTTGGCGTTTGGGTTTCTGGCATTGGCAGCATTGCTTGCCGTGTTTCGTACTATCGTAACCCTAGGATAAGCCATGTCTACAGAATATAAAATTATCGAACACGCTTATGACGTGGTGGTGGTAGGTGCCGGTGGTGCTGGTTTACGCGCTACTTTTGGCATGGCGGAAAAAGGTCTTAAAACGGCCTGTCTGACTAAAGTGTTTCCAACCCGCAGCCATACTGTCGCGGCGCAAGGTGGTATTAGTGCGGCTTTGGGCAATATGGGCGAAGATGACTGGCGTTTTCACATGTACGATACCGTCAAGGGTTCGGACTGGTTGGGCGATCAGGATGCGATTGAATACATGTGCCGCGAAGCGATTCCGGCGGTAATTGAGCTGGAACATTACGGTGTGCCGTTTTCACGCACCGCCGACGGTAAGATTTATCAACGCGCGTTTGGCGGCATGACTACGCATTACGGCAAAGGTCAGGCACAACGTACTTGCGCGGCGGCAGATAAAACGGGTCATGCGATTTTGCATACCTTGTATCAACAGGCGTTAAAACATAATGCGGAATTTTTCGTTGAATACATCGCACTGGATTTGATTATGCAGGACGGTGAATGCCGTGGCGTGTTGGCGTGGTGTCTTGATGACGGCTCGCTGCATTTGTTCAAGGCGCATATCAGCGTGTTGGCAACCGGCGGTTACGGGCGCAGTTATTTTTCCTGTACCTCGGCGCATACCGTGACGGGTGATGGTAATGCGATGGTGCTGCGTGCCGGTTTACCGCTACAGGATATGGAGTTTATCCAATTTCATCCAACGGGTATCTATGGCGCAGGTTGCCTGATTACTGAAGGGGTTAGAGGTGAGGGCGGTTATTTGACCAATTCGGAAGGTGAGCGGTTTATGGAACGTTACGCGCCATCGGCGAAAGATTTAGCGTCACGCGATGTGGTCAGTCGTGCGATGACCATTGAAATTAACGAAGGTCGTGGCGTAGGTAAGCTCAAAGACCATATTTATCTGCATATCGAGCATCTTGATCCGGCAATTATTCACGAGCGTTTGCCGGGTATTGCCGAAACCTCAAAAATTTTCGCTGGTGTCGATGTAACTAAAGCACCTATTCCAGTGTTGCCTACCGTGCATTACAACATGGGCGGTATTCCTACCAACTATAAGGCGGAGGTCGTGACGCTGGACGGCGATAATCCCGATAAAGTGGTGCCTGGTTTAATGGCGATTGGTGAAGCGGCTTGTGTTTCGGTACATGGCGCGAACCGGCTGGGTTCAAATTCATTACTGGATTTGGTGGTGTTTGGTCGTTCAGCCGCTATTCGTTGCGCCGAATTAATCAAACTCGGAACTGCACATAAGCCGCTGGCGAAAGGGGCTTGTGATAAAGCACTGGCTCGTTTTGATAAAATCCGTCATGCCGATGGCAAGCTCAGCACCTCTGAAATTCGCTTGGCTATGCAGCGCACCATGCAAACCAAGGCGGCGGTATTCAGAACCCAAAGTAGCTTGGATGAAGGTATTCACATGATGGCTGACATTAGTCAGTCGTTTGCTGAGGTGGGCATCAAAGACAAATCGATGATCTGGAACACCGATCTGGTTGAAACTCTGGAACTGGATAATTTGCTGGCTCAGGCGCGTGTGGCAATTACTGCCGCAGGTAATCGCAAGGAAAGTCGGGGAGGACACGCGCGGGAGGATTATCCTACCCGTGATGACGCTAACTGGATGAAGCATACCTTGACTTGGTTGATAGACGATAAGGTAAATATTGATTATCGGCCTGTGCATTTATTTACTTTGACGGACGATGTTGAGGTTATTCCACCTAAAGAGAGAGTTTATTAATGGCTGAATTTACATTGCCAAAAAATTCGGTGTTAACCGAAGGCAAAACCTTTAAAGCGCCGCAAGGTGCAAGCAATATCCGCCGCTTTGAAGTTTACCGGTGGAATCCTGACTCTGGAGAAAATCCACGCGTTGATGTCTATGAGCTGGATAGGGACGACTGCGGGCCGATGGTATTGGATGCTATCCTTAAAATTAAAAATGACGTTGACAGCACATTGACTTTCCGTCGTTCTTGCCGTGAAGGTGTGTGCGGTTCTTGCGCGATGAACATCAACGGCAAAAATACCTTGGCTTGCACTAAATCTATTGATGCTTATGCCAACACCATCAAGATTTTCCCATTGCCGCACATGGCGGTTGTTAAAGATCTGGTGCCGGATATGACACATTTTTTTGCGCAATACGCCTCAATAAAGCCGTGGATAGCAACGCAAACCCCCGCACCAGCCGATGCTGAACGCCTGCAAAGCCACGCCGACCGCGCCAAACTGGATGGTTTGTATGAATGTGTTTTGTGTGCCTGTTGCTCAACCAGTTGCCCTAGTTATTGGTGGAATAGTGAGCGTTATCTGGGGCCTGCGGTATTGCTGCAAGCTTATCGCTGGTTGGCGGACAGCCGTGACGAAAATACCGGCGCACGGCTGGATGATTTGGAAGATCCGTTTAAATTGTACCGTTGCCATACCATTATGAATTGCACGGATACTTGTCCGAAAGGTTTGAATCCGGCTAAAGCCATTGCTGAAACCAAACAAATGTTGGTAAAAAGGCAACTGGGTTGATTGCTTAATGAACGAATTCGCCAGATTACAATGGCAATGCAGACGCGGTATGCTCGAACTTGATTTGCTGCTAATGGATTATTTGGAAAGCAGGTATCTTGTCGCTGACCAAGCCGAAAAAACGCAGTTTGTTGAATTGTTGAAATTAGAAGATGGCGAGTTGCTGGCCGTTTTGCAGAGCTACCAGCTTGAAAGGTGTTGAAAGCTTGCGACACTGGAGTGGATCATTACGTTTCACTCCGTACTGTAACGTGCCGTAAGGGCAATTTGCCACAATCCAAGTTGGTAGCCGTAAAAACCTAGCTGTGGCATTTGCCGGACTGTTTATTGCACTGCTGGCAAATCAAATAGCGTGGAATGATTTTATCAAGTCCTTTCTAAAATTTATGGCTATTTAGTTGATTAAATTTACCTATTAAATCACTCAAGGGATTATTTTTGGATTATGTACAACGCCGCAAAAATAACCACTGGATGTTTCTTTGGATTACCAAAAAAATTTAGGTTTTTGGTACTGTTGTTTTGTCAGGAAGTCGCTTGAGATGTTTTTGTACGATGGTGGCGCATCAATCACTTAACGCTTCATCGAATCGAAAAATTCGGCATTGGTTTTGAAATCTTTCAGCTTGCCGATTAAAAATTCAGAAGCCGCCGTTTCATCCATAGGCTGTAGGATTTTGCGCAAGATCCAGGTTTTTTGCAAGGTATCGGCATCAACCAGATATTCTTCCCTGCGGGTTCCTGAACGATTGATATTAATGGCGGGGTAAATTCTTTTTTCGGCAATTTTACGGTCCAGATGCAGCTCCATATTGCCTGTACCTTTGAATTCTTCATAGATAACTTCATCCATTCTTGAGCCGGTATCTACGAGTGCGGTAGCAATAATCGTCAAACTGCCGCCTTCTTCTATATTTCGCGCCGCGCCAAAAAAACGTTTGGGTTTTTCGAGGGCATTGGCGTCAACGCCACCGGTCAATATTTTGCCTGAAGACGGGACAACGGTGTTATAGGCCCTGGCCAGTCGGGTGATCGAGTCTAACAGGATAACTACGTCATGTTTGTGTTCGACCAAGCGGCGGGCTTTTTCAATAACCATCTCGGCAACCTGCACATGACGGGTGGCCGGTTCATCGAAGGTGCTGGAAATAACCTCGCCACGTACACAACGCTCCATTTCAGTCACTTCCTCAGGGCGTTCATCGATCAGCAAAACAATGAGATAACACTCTGGATTCTGTTCAGCAATTGCTTGTGCCAAGCTTTGCAGTATCATGGTCTTACCGGCTTTCGGTGGCGATACAATCAGGCCGCGTTGGCCTTTGCCGATAGGGGCGATTAAATCGATGATGCGTCCGGTCAGGTCTTCGCTGGTGCCGTTACCTTGTTCGAGTACAAAGCGCTCTTTGGCAAACAGGGGGGTAAGGTTGGAAAAGTAGATTTTGTTTTTGGTGTTTTCAGGTGGCTCAAAATTGATTTGCTCAACTTTAAGCATCGCAAAATAACGTTCGTTATCCTTAGGGGGTCTTATTTTTCCACTGATGGTGTCGCCTGTTTTTAGCGAAAATCGCCGAATTTGGCTGGGGGAAACATAGATATCGTCGGGGCCAGCCAGATAAGAGCATCCGGGTGTACGTAAAAATCCAAAACCATCTTGTAAAATTTCGAGAACGCCATCGCCATAAATATCGTCCCCTGCTTTTGCCTGCTTTTTAAGGATGGCAAAAATTAAATCCTGTTTTCGTGATCGGGCAACACTTTCAAGTCCAAGGGACTCTGCGATATCAATAACTTCACTGATTTGTTTAAGTTTTAACTCGGTAAGATTCATAAAAAAGATAAGTCGAAGGAAAGCGGTTAGGCTGTTACAGCGTAACTACTTGTATAGGATGGGTTTAATATCAGGGGTGTACTATCGGATGATATGCTTGAGCGCGTAGATTTTCGCACTGGATAAGTATAACTGATGCACTCAGACCCGTCCAACCTTTTGTGACAGATCTGAGCAAGGGGCGTATTAGATATGGCTGTCAATAAACTTGGCAAGTTCTGATTTTGTTAACGCGCCAACTTTAGTTGCTTCAACTTCGCCATCCTTAAACAGCATGAGCGTCGGAATGCCACGGACCCCATAATGCTGGGGCGTTTGCGGATTTTCATCTATGTTTATTTTTACAACGGTCAGTTTGCCTGCATATTCATCGGCGATGGCATCCAGAACAGGGGCAATCATTTTGCAAGGCCCACACCATTCAGCCCAATAGTCAACTAATACAGGGCCGTTTGCTTTAATAACAGTGTCGTTAAATTCACCATCGTTTACATGAAGGACTGAGTCGCTCACACTATATTCTCCAACAATTAAA
>JAUYEP010000203.1 GCA_030689765.1 Methylovulum sp. | reverse complement strand
ACAGATAACTGCTGTTTCAAGCCAGATTTTGTGATAGAAAAACCTAAAAATATAGCAATTATCTGCAAGGAATGTCATATAACACATTGTTTTAAAATCAATTAAAGTTGTGTAGATACTTATGCCCTGTTGGCGGGATTGTGGGTCTTCCTGTCCATGCTTGAAATGATGGCGGCCTACTCACAGGAGGAATTGGACGGTTTGAAGGCAACCGCCCAGCAATTTTTGGGGAAAGTTGTGTAGATACTTATGCCTATAGCTGGGATATTACCTGCCTACCATCCATTCTCAGGGGAAGGCGGTGGCTATCCAGGACAAAATAGCAGCTTAAAATTTAACCATTGAGGCGACAACTACATTGACAATTTCCGCTAGAGCCATCAGGCCTGCTATCCGCCTGCGCTGGGCGACGCGTTTATCTCCACGGCGGGTTGCGACAGGATCCGGCCTCATCGTAGTAGAAAAGGTTCAATTGGCCTTCGTCATCCTTCTGTTTCAAGAAATTCATGATGACTTGCCTCCTGCAGGACGCCTCTTCGCCGCGCTTTTCTGTTAAGGGCCGACGACAATGCTTCCAACGCTAGTGATAGGATTTGAGGATGCGCTTGATGGTATCGAGGCTGACAGTTTTTTCCGTAACTTCTTGCAATTGCGCGATGGCTGTTTTAGTTTTATGAGAATTTTTATCAATAATATCGAGCACTTGCCTTTCATCATCGGGGGTGGGCAGCGTTGGTCGGTCACTCTGGGGGGCGGTCGTACAAGCCCAGCAGGCCATCGGTCTCCCAAGCTTTTAACCAGCCGTTGACGGTTTCATGTTGAACTTCAAGCAACTCGCCCAAGCGTGGGATTAGATAGCCCCGGTCATTGAGCAGTAACGCATGGGCACGTTGCCGAATGCAAAAAGAGGGATGGTTGCGGTGCGCTTCGGTTAGCGTCAGCTTCTCTTCAAGGGTCAGTTTGGTGATGAACTTCATCAGATACTCGGGGTGGGGCGATTGGATAGGGGGTGGAAATTTCTGAAAAACTTTTGCATGGGCACTTACAAGCTGGAGTTTCTCCAGCCGATTGAGTTTTTTGATGGCCATTTCCCGTTTACTGGCAGAACTGCGGTCATGGCCGGTTTCAACATAAACCAGCTGTTTTGGCTGTCGCCCACGAAAATATTTAGCGCCTTTTTGACTGGCATGCTGGGCGAATCGTCTGGACACGTTTGTAGTAATCCCTGTATAAAGCGAATCATCCATACACAGGATAATATAAACAGACCAATTCATTGCAGTGATTGAGGTAAGGAATTATTAATGACCGAACTATTGACAGCATCATCGATTGACAAACCGATACTGGGCTGGCGCGAATGGGCGGCTTTGCCGGAATTAAACATTGATGAGATTAAAGCAAAAATTGACACCGGAGCGCGTTCGTCGGCGCTGCACGCGTTTGCCATTGATCCGTACCGAAAAGGCGGGCAGCGTTGGGTTATGTTCGCCATCCATCCTATTCAAAAACAATGTGACATGGCTATAGAATGCCACGCACCGATTAAGGACCGCCGCGTGGTCTCGGATTCGGGTGGACACAAACAACGCCGTTATGTGATAGAAACGCAGCTGGTTTTGGGACATTGCGCAATCAGGGCTGAAATGACATTGACGAATCGGGACAGTATGCTGTTCCGATTATTAATTGGACGCACGGCAATGAACACACGATTTATTATTGACCCGAATGCTTCATACTTGCAGGGCAAGCCACAGATTTTCTGATAGTGCCAAGCAAGAAACTGAAAAATCCATTTGCCCCTTATTTACCACGAAGATCACGAAGAAAAATAGGTAGTGGGTTAAACCTGTATTTTTCCTACACACGATTTCACTGCCTATAGTTCGGAGTCCAAGGCATGACTTGGATTACACAAAACATCCAAAACGTGTTTTGGACGCCTAAACAACTGATTTAACCCACTACCGAAAAATAGATAACTTCGTGTCCTTCGTGGTGAGTACCCACATAAATAAAATAGGTTATTCGCTAACCAGGGTTTGTATCCGGTAAAAACCTGCCCCGTCCTGCCCTAATGCTTCTGCCAACCACGGCAAAGCACATTGCATTTGCGCTTCCAGCGTCCACGGCGGATTGACGACAATCATGCCGCTGGCGGTCATACCGTGTCCGTCACTGTCGGCCTCGCGGCCCAATTCAAAAAGCAGCACATTTTTTATACCGCTTGTTTGTATCGCGTGTTCCAACGCCTGGTTACGGTGGCGCTCCACAACCGGATACCACAGCGCATAAGTGCCCGTTGCAAAGCGTTTGGTCATTTTTATCAAGGTTTCTGTTGCCTGTGTGTAATCGCTTTTAATTTCATACGACGGGTCGATTAATATCAGCCCACGCCGTTCGCGGGGCGGCAATAAGCCTAATGCGTGTGTTAAGCCGTCGGCGTGGAACACCGTGACGCGCTTGTCTTTGTTGACGGCTTTGCTGAGCGCTTGTATTTCTGTTGAATGCAGCTCATACAACAATAAACGGTCGTGCTGGCGCAGCAGGTGTTTGGCAATGAGTGGCGAGCCAGGGTAACGGTTGAGCCGTGCAGAAGGGTTAAAGCCTCTGATGAGTTTTACATAACTGGCAACACTTTCAGGCAAGTCGTCGCGTAGCCATAATTTGCCGATGCCGTTTTCAAATTCACGGTTTTTTAACGCATAACTGCCGTTTAGCGCAGTGTCGCCGGGGCCTGCGTGGGTGTCAATACAGCAAAACGCCTTGTCTTTTTCGCTTAAATAGCCAAGGATTTGTATCAGGATGAGATGTTTTAAAACATCGGCAAAATTGCCTGCATGAAAGGCGTGTCGGTAGCTGAGCATGATGGGTTTTTAAAGTGGGTAAATTCGCAAAAAATAAACCGTCACAGATTTATTTACCACGAAGGACGCGAAGATCACGAAGAAAAATAGATACAGCGGTTTTAATGTCGGTTAGTTAGGTAATGGAGTACAAACCTGGGTTTGTACTCCATTACCTAACAAAATATCATTAACCTAACCTGGAAGCGTGTAACTTCGTGATCTTCGTGTGCTTCGTGGTGAATGAAACAGGTTAAAGGATTTTTGGACGGCTCATACATTTTGTTAACGGTGATCCCCGGCATTTTTATCCAGCTCCCGCAAGTGCCTTAACTTTTCGCTGATTTTTATTTCCAGCCCCCGCGCCACAGGCTGGTAATAGTGCCTCCCCACCAGTTCTTCAGGAAAGTAATTTTCACCTGCGGCATAAGCTTCGGGTTCATCATGGGCGTAACGGTAGGCTTTGCCGTAGTCCAGCGCTTTCATCAATTGGGTCGGCGCATTCCTTAAATGCACCGGTACGCTTAAACTGCCGCTTTGTTTGGCATCGTTCATTGCGGTGTTATAGGCCTTGTAAACGGCATTGCTTTTAGGCGCACAGGCCAAATAGGTGACCGCTTGCGCCAGCGTCAGCTCGCCTTCGGGACTGCCCAGACGCTCCTGCGCTTCCCAGGCATTGATGGCTATTGCCAACGCTCTGGGATCGGCATTGCCTACATCTTCGGAAGCCATTCTGACGATGCGCCGCGCCAGATAAGACAGGTCGCAGCCCGCATCCATCATGCGGCACAACCAATACAGCGCGGCATCCGGCGAACTGCCGCGCACGGCTTTGTGCAGCGCCGAAATCTGGTTATAAAATTCTTCACCCTGGTTGTCAAAGCGACGGACACCGCCGGTCAACACTTCGGCGGCAATCAACCCGTTAATCCCGGTCTGTTGCTGCGCTGCGGCCAGTTCGACGGCAATTTCCAAAAAATTCAGTAGCCTTCTGGCATCGCCATCAGCCGCTGTTGCAAATTGGCGTTTAATCCCGTCCGCCATATTGACCTTTAACGGCCCTAAACCCCGCTGTTGATCAGTCAGGGCGCTATCCAACACCTGCAATAAATCTTCAATGTTTAGCGGGCGCAACACATAAACGCGGGCGCGTGACAGCAACGCATCATTTAGCGCAAAAGACGGGTTTTCAGTGGTTGCGCCGATAAAATAAACCGTCCCGTCTTCAACATGCGGCAGGAACGCATCCTGCTGCGATTTATTAAAGCGGTGCACTTCATCGACAAATAACAAAGTGTGCCGATGTTGTTCCAACTGGATTTTTTTGGCTTTCGCAACGGCGGCCCTGATTTCCTTAACGCCGGATAACACGGCTGAGACCGGCATAAATTCAGCATCGGAATGCCGGGCAATCAGTTTTGCCAGCGTGGTTTTCCCGGTTCCCGGCGGCCCCCAGAAAATCATCGAGTGCAATCGGCCTGAGACTATCGCCTCGTAAAGCGGTTTACCGGATTCCAGGATATGTTGTTGACCGGCAAACTCATCGAGCACGCGCGGTCGCATCCGGTCAGCCAAAGGTTTGGTCAAATCTTCACCGAACATGTTTAAGCGGGTTATTCAGAAAACACATCAGCGCCCTTCGGCACCTGGAATTCGAATAAGGCGGGCTTGATAAGCGGATTCAGTTTAACGTTTGAAAAATAAATGCGCGTTAATGTGCCGAAATTATCACTAAGCTCCATGCCGCTTAATGCCCCTTTTTCCAGGCCAATCAGCAGGTATTTAAAGCTGCTTTCGTCATTTTTAGGCACCAGTTTTACCCATTGCACATCGCCTTCGACACCTTGCTGCTCCATCGTGTAATTCTCTTCCAGCGACACATCGCCGCTTAACAGTAGGGCGGGGGTTGAACCCACCGATTCATCCAGCTTTTTAACGGTGACCTGTTCCAGATCCAGGTCATAAAACCAGACCTTGCCCGAGGTGGCAACTATTTGCTGTTGAAAAGGTTTGTGATAATCCCAGCGGAATTTACCAGGCCGTTGCAGATAAAACACACCATAACTGGCTTGGACAGGATTGCCCGCTTCATTGACCGCCACCTGTTTAAAATCGGCGGTCAGTGATTTGGATCCCGCTAAAAAGGCTTTTAATTGCGCAACCGGCTGGTCATCGGCAAGCGCATAAATCGGGCTGTTGATTAGTAAAACTATCAATAAATGGCGGAAAAATTGTTTGTAATTCATCGAAATACCTTGCTGGTCTGAAACCTCCCCCTTCAGAGGGATTTCTGTGTTTGACAACGATGTGTCGGCATCGTTATCCTTTTGAGGTAACCTCCCCCGTTTCATATGGCTGCTGGCTGCGGTAGCCGTCTTGCTGTCATGGGGATGCCCCTTGCGGGTACACGGGGGAGGCAATCCACCGACCTCTATCTGCCGGTGGCTTTGTCATCCGACAGACGGGGTCGGCTGTGGATTGAAACATGAAATACTCGTTTTAATTAAAAATCAATCCGGAAAAACATTCTACAACCCGGTAGACGTTGCACTGCAACGTCTCTACTCTGGGAAGAATTTTTCAAACCATGATTTGTCGGGTTCAACGGCTTCGTTTCCGCAGGATGAATACGTTCTGGGTTCTGAACCGGCAATATAGGGATAAGCTCTGGCAGTATTACAAGATTTGTTCGCCAACAAGCCTGAATATCGGTCAACATCGACGATTTTGATATTGTCCGGCGGCAACAGGGTAACCGGCTGCGTTGATATTTGCCGCATTAATGACGTCCAGACCGGCAACGCGCCAGTCGCGCCGGTCAGGCCGATAGGTTTGTTATCATCCCTGCCTACCCAGACTGTTGCGAGATAGTCGCCCGTGTAACCTGCAAACCAGCTGTCTTTTGAATCATTGGTCGTACCGGTTTTGCCGACCAGCCCATAGTCCCAAGGGAACACGGAATAGGCCGCATGCCCTGTCCCTTCGTGCATGACTTCCTGCAATATGGTATTGACAATATAGGTTGCCGCAGGATCGACCGCCTGTTTGACATTAAACGGATAACTTTGCAAATGTTCGCCGTTGGCGGCAATGACCGCGCGGATCGCTTTTATCGGCGTCAAAAAACCGTCGCCCGCCAGGGTTTGGTACATTTGCGTCACATCCATCGGCGACAGTTCGGATGCCCCCAGCAATAATGAGGGCAACAAATCAACTTCTCTAGTGACGCCCATATTTTTCAAGGTTTTCGCCGTTTTGGCAATACCTACATCCATGCCAATGCGCACAGTGGCGAGGTTATAAGATTTTGACAGTGCCGTATGCAGGGGAATGCGCCCATGCTCCCGATGGTCATAATTTTTAGGCGCCCAATCCGTGCCGTTTTGACCCCTGATGACAATAGCTGTGTCATTGACGCTGGTTGTGATGGTATATTTTTTGGGATTTTCCAAAGCTGTCAAATAAACCACCGGCTTGATTAACGAACCAATCGGGCGCACCGCATCCAGGGCGCGGTTAAAGCCGCCCACTGAGTTTTCGCGGCCGCTGACCAGGGCAACAATTTCGCCGCTATCCCGGCGCGTCACGATTACAGCGGTTTGCAAGCCATTTGCCTTGGGCAATTTTTCCAGTTGGTTCAATTTGTCGCTTACCGTTTTTTCCAGCGTGTCCTGAATTTGCGTGTCCAGGGTGGTGAATATTTTCAGGCCATCGGAGGTGAAATCTTCTTCACGATATTCTTCTTTCAAACGCCGTTTGACCAATTCAAGGAATCCTGGATAGCGGTTACCTATGCGATGTGTGCGTGGAATAATGCCTAACGGTTTTTCTTTTGCAGCTAGCGCCTGTTTTTCAGCGACATAACCTTCCTTGACCATCAGATCCAGCACCAAATTGCGGCGCTGCACAGCGCGTTCAGGATAACGCCTTGGATCATATTCAGAAGGGCCGCGCACCAAGGCGACCAATGAGGCGACCTGTTCCAGCGGCAACCCCTTCAACGGGCTGCCGAAATAAAATTCACTCGCCAAACCAAAGCCATGCACCGCACTGACACCATTCTGACCCAAATAGATTTCATTCAGATAGGCTTCCAGAATTTCATGTTTGCTGTAACGGAACTCCAGGATCAGCGCCATAAACGCCTCTTTTATTTTGCGCTCCAGACTGCGTTCAGAGCTGAGGTAAAAGTTTTTTGCCAATTGCTGGGTAATGGTACTGCCGCCCTGCACCATGCCGCCAGCCCGCAAGTTCGCCCATATTGCCCGGCCTATGCCGCGCATCGAAATGCCATAATGCTGATAAAAATCACGGTCTTCCGAAGCCAGCAAGCCCTTGATCAAGGCATCTGGGGCTTCATCGAGCTTAATAAGGACACGGTCTTCCTTGATGGCAGGATAAAAGCTGCCGATCTGCACCGGATCCATGCGGATAAGGGCAATATCCTCAGATTTTTTTACATCGGTGATCGAAGCGATACCTGCCTCGGTAAAATTTAGCTGCATCAAGGCGCTGGGCTGCCCAACATCCCAAAACGTGAAATCACGGGTTCTGACGGTAAATTGCCCCGCATTTTTAAGGTAAGTCCCGTCAAATGACAAATGGGCATCTTTACGGTAATTCAGTTGCTGCAATAATTCTTCAAACTTTGAAGCAGTGAGGTTGTGACCGGCATAAAGCTCAACCGGATTGGCATAAACATGGGCGGGAATAGACCAGCGTTTACCGTCGAACTGCTGGCGCACCTTGTAATCCAGAAAGCCCAGATAACTGATTAAAACAAATAAAACGCCGGCAAAAACCAGCAGGAACAGGTTTCTAAACCAGTGCGTGCCCTGTTTTTTGGAATTTTTTTTGGCGCCATAGCGGACGCTGTTTTTTTTTGTGGCCATAGCTTATAAGTTTACTTTCAATCAATTACATTGTGTTCGGCCCGTTTCCAAGCTGGCGGGACTGTGAAAGTATTCGTGAATATACATTATTCACCACGAAGATCACGAACGACTGCATGGATGCAGGAGGTATACCCTCTGGGGCACAAGGGGCAACGCAGGAGCGGTTGCCGAGGACACGAAGTTTTAATCACACGATCAATATATTAAAACTTCGTGTCCTTCGTGTCCTTCGTGGTTATCAGCTTTGTGTTGCATACTTTCACAGTCCCTTTGGTCAGTCCGCCAGCCATTGTTGGCGGTAATCCTGGTAGGTATGGTGTTTTAATCTTGTTATACCGGTGGCATTGTACCGAAAAATATCCGGCAGATTGTAACCATTAAACCGGTTAGCCTTAACCAGGCTGTAAGCGCCGATGTTTTTAAAGACCACCCGATCACCCGTGTGCAATGGTTTTTCAAAACTATATTCGCCAAAAATATCACCGGCAAGGCAGGTGCAGCCTGCCAATACGGCCTGATGGCGCCCACGCGGATGATGCTCGTGCAATGCGGGTTGGCGCTGATATTCAAACACTTCGGGGTGATGGTTAACTGAGGTGTCCAGGACGGCAACGGCCTTGCCGTCACTGACAAAGCTGTCAATAACCGTAGCCAGTAAATAGCCGCAATGACCCACCACCGCTTTGCCGGGTTCGATATAAACCGCCAGGCCGTATTTGCTTTTCAGCCTGTCCACTGCAGCGATAAACGGACGGTGATCGCTAATTTGGGCAAACAAATAACCGCCGCCAAGATTCAGCCAGTCCAGCCGCGCCAGCTTGTCAGCCATATAGCGCGTGAGTTTTTCGAGGGTTTTGATGAGTGGCGTATAGTCAGTCGCTGAAAACACATTATGGATATGCAAGCCCTGGATCTGGTCGATACTTGATGATTGCCACAAGGTATCAATATCCACACCCAGTTTTGAATACTGCCGGCAAGGGTTAAAACGGTCATCGCTAAGAAACGACAATTTTGGATTAACGCGCAAACCCACAGAGGCCAGTTTGTCGGTGCGTGGTGCAAAATGCTGATGTTGTGTCAAGGAATTGAAGCTAATATGCGTACACAGCTTTGCAAGGCCATCAATTTCATCGGCCCTGATGCCTGGTGTTGTTAAATGGATGCCGCCCCGCCCCGCTAAAATTCCGTCCGCCAACTGCGCTTCAAACAGCGAACTGACCGCAAAGCCGTCCACATAAGGTTTTGCAATATCCAACACGGTGGAAAACGGCAAGGCTTTAATTGAATATAACAGTTTACAGCCGCTTTGTTCCCGCAATCCACCCAATATATTTAACGTATTGACAAGATCGGTTTCATCAAGCACAAATGCCGGCGAAGTCGGGATTTGTGCTTTTATTGCCTGTACATCCATTAGTCAACGGTTCCCGTCAAAAATGCGCAAATCATACACAGCCTTAGATCAGCAGTAAAATCCAAGAATCTGATCCTTAGGGAATGAGGCTGTGAAAGTATTCAATATAAAGCTGATAACCACGAAGGACACGAAGGGCACGAAGTTTTAATATATTGATCGTGAGATCATTTTCTTCGTGCCCTTCGTGATCTTCGTGGTGAATAATGTATATTCATGAATACTTTCACAGTCCCATAGTCTCATCAGATAAGTATCTGCGAAAGCGGCATTGTTATTCTGGCTTTTTTTCTTTTATACTTGTGGGCTTTCGACAACCACGATAACAACAGGGAGCAATCATGGACAAACCATTCATTTTACACATGCTGACCACCGCTAAAAATTTAAGCCCGTTTGACGCTAATATGGCGCTTGATGCGGGCTGGCTTACGGCATTGCCTTATATTAATGTTGAACCCAGTGAAGTTCAGGGACTGGTTCAGGATGCCATTTTTTCGCGCAGCATAAAAAATTTAAAAAAAACCGGCTTTTTCATTGGCGGCCGTGACACTAAACAGGCGATGGATATGCTTAAAACGGCCAAACGTTCAATGTTCGCCCCATTTGAAGTTTCCGTTTTTGCTGATCCTAGCGGCGCTTTCACCACCGCTGCCGGCATGGTTGCTGCTGTAGAGCATGAGCTAATGACAAAATTCAATACCACGCTGGAAGGCAAAGACATCCTGGTATTGGGTGGCACAGGCCCGGTTGGGCAGGTTGCCGCTGTTATTGCCGCGCAAGCAGGCGCTAAGGTCAGGATTATTGGCAGGCAATTGGAAAAAGCGCAAAACGTTGCCGACCTTTGCAACGATGAATTTGGCGACGGCAAAATCACCATTACCGCCGGTGCCGATGCCGATAAAGCGCAGTACATAAAAACCGCTGATGTTGTCCTTGCAACCGGTGCAGCGGGCATTGAACTGTTAAGCGCCGAATTGGTTGCTAGCGCCCCGCACCTGAAAGTGGCTGCCGATGTCAATGCCGTCCCGCCTTCCGGTATCGCTGGCGTCGATGCGTTCCACAATGGCACACCGATTGAAGGTTCAAACAGCGGTGCGTTGGGTATCGGCGCGATGGCAATCGGTAATGTCAAATATCAGACGCAGAATATTTTGTTGAAAAACATGTTGAACAGTGACAAGCCAATTTTCCTGCATTTTGAACATGCCTTCTCGGTTGCACGGGACTATATTAAATCCAAAGCCTAACTCACCCGGCCCATTATCAAAGAGGTTTTCAATGGAGAAGCGCAGCATAATCCACATGTTTGACCCTATGCCCAACAACAGCCCATTTGACGTCAATATGGCGGTGGATGCCGGATTTGATGTGCTGATGCCCTATAGCAACGTCAAACTGGATAGCGTTTACGGCTTGACTCAAGACGCCATTTTCTCGCGTGGCCCTGCGGGTGTTAAACGTACCGGCATTTTTATCGGCGGCCGCGATTTAGGGCTGGCGATGGACATGCTGAACGCCAGTAGGCACGCGATGGTGCCACCTTTCGAAGTCTCTGTTTTTACCGATCCTAGCGGTGCATTCACCACGGCGGCGGCTCTGGTGGCCTGTGTTGAAAAAGAACTGAAAACCCGCCACGGTAAAGGGCTCAAAGACTGCAATGCCCTGGTTTTTGGCGGCACCGGCCCCGTCGGCATTGCGACCGGCGTGATTGCCTCATTGGCGGGCGCTAAAACTGCGCTGGTCGATCATCTCTCGCTCGATACCGCCGAAGATGTCGCCAAAGCTTATAACCGCCGCTTTGCCGCGACGCTGACCGGTGCCTGCGCCCGTTCAGATGCAGAAAAAATTGGGCTGCTTAAAGAGGCGGATATTGTCTTTTGTACCGCTAAGGCAGGCATTCAGGTATTAAGCGCGTCAGTGCTTAAAGAAACGGTACGCCTTAAGGTTGCCGGTGATGTCAATGCCGTACCGCCACTGGGCATCGAAGGCATCAAGCGTAACGACTTGGGTATGCCGCTGCTTCATGCCGTCAATGCGCCGGGTGCAGTCGGTGTCGGTGCGTTAGCGGTCGGCAATGTTAAATATCAGCTGCAACATAGCATGCTAAAGCTAATGCTGGAAACAGAGCGGCCTTTGTACCTTGATTTCAGGGCAGCGTTTGATCAAGCACGGGAAATAGTTTAGCCAGTATTATGGTCGCGACTCATATAATCAGAGGAAAACAGCAGCTACAGGCATACCGGCGATAGGCCACTGTTTTTTTGCATCATAGCCATTGCCGCAACAGCAGATGTAACAACATGAGCCGACATGACAGAATATTATTTGCAGGTGACCCCCATGGAAACTTTAAACCGCTGATAGCCGCAGTGCATAAACATCAGCCCGAAGCCGTGGTCCTGTTAGGTGATTATGATCTGGACATGCCATTGCATCGTTGTTTACAAGAGATTATTGGTTTAACGCAAATTTGGTGGATTGCCGGAAATCACGACTTTGAAACGCCCGACAAATTTAACAATCTGTTTTACTCCGAATTGGCCGATAACAGCCTGCATTTAAAAGTGGCTGAAATAGCGGGTTTGAAAATTGCAGGTTTGGGCGGTATTTTTCTTGGCCGGGTCTGGTATCCGCCGCAACCCCATAAATGGCAAAATAAACAACACTATCTGCATCATCAGCCCACTCACATCAAAAATTCAGGGCTGCCGCTAAAATATCAATCGGCAATCTGGCCTGATGAATTTGAAGCATTGAAGAAACTAAAAGCCGATATTCTGGTTAGTCATGAAGCGCCCGGTTCGCATCGGCATGGTTTTTCAGTCATTGGTGATCTGGCTGCCGCGATGGGCGTAAAGCACATCTTTCATGGCCATCTTCATGAAAACTATGTCCGTACTATAAAAAATAATATCCATGTGTTTGGTGTCGCTAACATGGCAGTTGCTGATTTGCACGGTAAGACCTTAAACGATCAGTGAGGCTTGTTAGTGGAGTAAAAAAACATGTTTTTTTACTCCACTAACACTTTCAGAGCCTAACCCGACAATGTCTTAAGTTGATATATGTTGGCGCACAATCGCCCCCTTAAACTTGACCACTTCCCTAAAAAACGACACCAATGACCGACTTTATCCCCCCCTTTCCACCCCGACACAAAAAAGACCTGGGCCCCCTGGAGATATTAAAACATGCCCGCCGCGACCTGCTGTCCATCTGGACTGAAGACGCGTTTGACCGGCAATTTATGGTCACCAAGATCATTAACCGCTCGATTTTTATCGCCAACCACCCCGAAATTATCCGTTATGTGTTCTTAACCAATCACGCCAATTATGAAAAAAAGAGCCCGCTGATGCGCAAGGCGCTGGAGCCTTTGCTCGGCGATGGCCTGTTTATCAGCGACGGCGACATCTGGCAAAAACACAGGGTGCTGGAGACACCGCTATTCAGTACGGAACAAGTCGCCAAATACAGCGAAGTGATGATCAAGGCAACGGAAGAGCGGGCACAGTCATGGTCGGCTATCAAACAGGGCGGAACCATCAATGTCTTATCAGAAATGGGGCAATTGACCGCAGAAATTATTTGCCGCACCTTGTTTGGCAATCAGCTCGGCACAGAACAAGCGGCGCAAGTGGTGAAAAGTTTTGCGCAGTATCAGGCCGCCATCGAACAAATGGATGTCAATACGTTCTTTGGTTTACCCGGCTGGATTCCTGGCTTAGGCAAGAACAAAGGCGCCAGCGCCGCAAAAGCCATCCATCAAATAGTCGACAACGTCATTGCTGAAGGCATTAAAAGCGACAATAAAGCGTCGTTGCTTGCGCATTTTTTACGCCTACAGGACAAAAAAGACGCCCAGGATGCGTTGACCAAAAAACAAATCCGTAATGAACTCATCGTGCTGTTTATGGCAGGCCATGAAACCACCGCAAATACGCTGGCGTGGGCATGGTATCTGATCTCCCAATGTCCGGAAGTTGAGCGGCGCCTGCATGACGAAGTTGACAGCGTGCTAGGCAACCGTTCTGCCACCTTTGCCGATGTCGCCAAATTAACTTACACCCGCGCCATCATCGAAGAAACCATGCGCCTTTACCCGCCCGTCCCGATCCTATCGCGCGAGGCCAGTGCGGACGACACCATACGCAAACGCCACGTTCCGGCGGGTTCTATCATGCTGGTTGTGCCTTGGCTTTTACATCGCCATAAACAATACTGGGACAAACCCGATCATTTTATTCCCGAACGTTTCCTCGACGATGCGCCCGTAAAGCCTGACCGCTTTACCTATATACCGTTTAGCGTAGGCCCCAGGGTATGTATTGCAAAATACTTCGGCACCGTTGAAACCACCTTGTGCCTGGCCATTTTAGCCCGGCATTTTCGTCTGAGAGTACCGGAAGGCCATCAGGTCACCCATGAATGCCGGCTGACGCTGCGCCCTAAAGACAACTTGCCCATGCAAATCAGCGCCAGATGACAATGCCTTCTCCTTATCCTTCTTTACGGCTCTTCAACGATAAAGCGTGGCGAAAAAAATACCTGCGCTATTGGCTCAGTGACCCGTTCTGGGGGGCATTGGACTATGGCAGCCATTATCTCCTGCGCCATTTACCGATGCGTGCCAATGCCAGTACCGGTGCGTTTTTAGGCCCTGTCGCGGCGAAATATCGCTTTAAAACCCAGCATGAACGTGCCAAGCGTAATCTGGCTTTGTTACGCAGTGATCTAAGTGAACAGGCCCAAGAAAAAATGCTCACCCAGATGTGGCAAAACATAGGCCAATCGATGTCTGAGTATTCGATATTGGATAAAATCTATAGCCACAACAGGATTTCAATAGAAAACAGCGATTGTTTGCAACCCTTCATAGATCGTAAACAAGCCGTGATTTTTGTGTCAGTGCATACCGGCAATTGGGAGCTATGGGGTAATCTTGCCATCGCTTACGGCTTTGATTTTATGGCGCTCTATATGCCTGAAAGAAACCGGTTTGCCCACAAAATCGCGCACCTCTCGCGTGAACGTATGGGGGCCATGAAGCTTGTTGAAAGCAACCCTGCAGCGATGCGTCAAATATGCAAACACCTGGCGGATAAGGGCGCGTTATGGATAGCGATTGATGAAGTTAAAAAAAATCAGGTTAATGTGCCCAGTTTTAGCCGCAAGCCGAAAACCCAGCATAGCAATTTGTCCTTCGCCGTGCGCCTAGCCCAGCGTTACCATGCCGCCATTATTCCGGTCTGGACGCGTCGGGAAGCGGCATTGCATTTCTCTATAAAACTGGGGGAGCCTTTGACTGTCGCAGCAGGCGACAAGGCGTTTGCAGAGGCCTTTGCAAATCTGGACCAAGGGCTTGAAGCGTGGCTTATGGATAACCTTGAGCAGTGGTATATGCTCCATGAGTTGCGCTTGTGACGCAGGATGGGTTTCGTGTAACGGCACAGTGCAGCGTTTACGCTCGTTCCCAAGCTCCAGCTTGGGAACGAGCGTAACTAGCGTAAAAAGCCTGCCCACTTGTCTTGTCTCATTTCAGTGATTCTATTTGTTGGACGGTTAATTTTGTAAGTCTAACAATGGTCTCAACATCAAAACTTTCAGCCAACATCATTTTGGCCACGTCGATTTTTCCCTCATAAAACGCGGTATCTGTCACCGCCTTCGCTTCGTTGTACGACAAAATGCTTTTCAAATACGCATCGTATTGATCGCTACTCAAATGGGACACTTCGGCGATGTCAAAGCCTTTTTGAAAAATGGGCTCGTTCAAAATCGTCGGGATATGGTCAAAA
>JAUYEP010000193.1 GCA_030689765.1 Methylovulum sp. | reverse complement strand
TGATCTCATTCTGCAAATCCACGATCAAGTCTTTGATTTTGCTGCCTTCATGCACTTTCACAGGCTGGATGTTACGCGCGATAAGCTGGTTAATCGCCGAACCACCTACGGCTTGGCAATACACTGCCGCACAGCCGTCGAGCAAATCCAGCTTGACCGATAATTTATCCTCGGCAATTGCTCCCTGCATTGCCCTACCTCCTGCATCCTTGCAGTCGTCATTGCCGTCCTGGCTCAGTTCGCCAAACTGCGCGGCTTCCAGCATCTGTGCGTTGTCCCTATCCACGGCATATACGGCAAAGGATTTTGCCGAGCCAAAATGCTGGTTGACGGTTTCCATATCGGTGGTGGCAAAGGCGATTTTTAAAGCAGTTTGCATAAATTTTTCCTCATCGGTGTCTGGCACGATGTGCATACGGCGGGTTAATGACATGGCTTGGCCTGCTCACTGGCGGGTTTTTGTCCGTACACTGAGTGGTAAGCGGGAATTTCTTCGTGTGAGAAATTGATGACCAGATTCGCCAAATCAAACAGCGTCTGCCGCGTCCCCCGATAACCTATCCAGGTTTTTTGGTAGCCGCCGATAATGTCGAACAACGGGAAACCCGCGCGTAAAATCGGTGCGCCCAGGCGTTCGGCAGTGTCCACGGCGTGGGAATTGCCGATCACCAATTGCGCTTTATGGGCTTTGCCGATGATTTCCATATCTTCCAAATCGCCGATTTTTATACTGGCGACGGGAATTTTTGCCAGCGACGGCGTGTTGCACGACGTTACCGCCGCCACTACTTCCGCGCCCATTTCTTGCAATAAATCGATGAATGCGGCAAGCAAATCGGCATCGGCGGCGAGGGCGACGCGCAATTGCCCAAGCATGAAATGCGTGTCGAGCATGGCATCCTGCAATTGGGCGCGTTGCCGCTCGATGCGTTCCGGCACAGGGTTGCCGCTGATTTTTGCCAACGCGCATATCAAAGCGTCATTGGCTTTCAAGCCGTACAAATGATCCAGCGCGTAGGTTGGTACGCCTGTCTTTTGCTCCAACAATTCCGCCGCTTTGCTTAACGATGCGCCGATCACCACCGTTGCCAAGGCATCGCCTAACGTCGCCATTTCCGAGATGGGTGTGCCGCCAAGGGTCACGGGACTGAAATCATCCTCGGTCAGGCAACCATCCAGGGAATCCGACAAATCAGGGACAAATACCGGACGGAGCTGGAATTGTTCAAAAATATCGCGCAGGGCTTCCAAGTCGCCTGGGGTGAGCATATAGCTGACCAGCACATTGACCTGCCGCTGCCGTTTGCCTGGAAACGTCCCCGCCTCTTTGGCATCCGGGACTACAGCACGGATGATTTCGGTCAAGGTCGCCGCATAACCGGTCTCGACACTGCCGGTGAAATCTGGCGTGTTGACCGCGACCACGGCAATGTCGGCGAATTCAGGATTGGCTTCCCTAAATTCCCGGACATTTCGATGCACATCCGCACCTTGGGTTTCCGCCAATCCGGTAGTCAAAATGGTAATTAAAGCAGGGCGGGATTTTTCGGCGATGACTTTAATGCCTTCGCGCACGTTTTCATCTGCGCCCAGCACCGAACTGGCCTGATCCATTGCCGTGCTTTGCAGCGGAATCGGTTCGCGGAAATGGCGCACAAAAAACACTTTCGCAAATGCCGTGCAGCCTTGCGAGCCGTGCAGCATGGGCATGGCACGGTTGAAGCCCAGGGTCGCCAACGAGCCGCCGATGGGTTGGCTGGCTTTTAACGGGTTGACGGAAAGTGCTTTGTTGCGTTTGAGGATGTCAGCCATGATGTGTTACCTCGCCGCCCAGACGTTGCACTGCAACGTCTCTACATTTTGCGATGTTACGGAACGCCAAGGTGCGGGCGTACGCACGGCTTGCCATACGGGGCTTTCTATCGTCAACGCCAATTGACGCACCAATTCCAACATGCCTTGGTAGCCTTCGTAACCAAATTCACGTTCTTGGTTAATGTCCAGAAACGGGATTTTCGCTTTCAAGGCCGTGTACATATTGCGGCCTCCAGCAATCAGGATGTCGGCCTGGTAATCATGCACAATCCGGATCAGCTCTTTCGGGCTGCCGTCGTTAATCATCAGCGTGTCTTCGCCCATCAGTTCACGAATCCGTGCCTTGTCTTCTTCGGTGGATTTGTTCGTGCCCGTGGCAACCACGACCATACCCAAATCCTGCAACGCGGAAATCACCGACCAGCTTTTTACCCCGCCGGTGAACAGCAACACCCGTTTGCCTTTTAGCCGGTCTTTCCACGGTTCCAGTTCGGCGCGGATGCGGCTTTCTTCGCGGGCAATCAATTGCTCGGTGCGGGCGGTCAAATCGTCATCGTCCAGGGCTTTGGCGAAATCGCGCAAGGCTTGGCTGGTGTCGGTGATGCCGTAAAAACTGCCTTCAAACCACGGCGTACCGTATTTTTGCTGCAATTTTCGGGCGACATTCACCATCGCTTTTGAACAAACCATCATATTCACTTCCGCCTTGTGCATGGTCTGCACTTCGCGGAAACGCGCATCGCCGGACAAGGTGCATAAGATACGCAAGCCCAGTTCGTCCAACAGCGGCAGGACATGCCAGAACTCGCCCGCGATGTTGTATTCGCCAACCAGGTTCACGTCATGGATTTTAACAGGGCTGTTTTCTGGTAACGGGTCTGGGTCGCGTGTGCCGATGACATGTGCGACCATCGCATCCCCGGCAATGCGGTTGCCCAAGTTTTTCGTGCCGTAAAATCCGGCGCAATCAATCGGTACGACCGGAACGCCCCAAAGCGCCTGCGCGGATTTGCACACGGCGTTGATGTCATCGCCGATCAAGGCGGGGACGCAAGTGTTGTAGACAAACACCGCAGGCGGCGCGTAAGTGTCGATAGCTTGTTTGATGGCATGGAACAGCCGTTTTTCGGCGCGGCCCATGACAATGTCTTGCTCGGTCAAATCGGTGGTCATACCGATGCGGTACAAATCAGCGCCGGACGAGCGTGTGCCCCGGTTATCCCAAGAACTGCCCGCACAGGCGATAGGCCCGTGGACGATATGCGCGACATCGGCTATCGGCAACAACGCAATTTGCGCCCCGTCAAAAGCACAACCACCCGCCGCTGACCCTGGCTTAGGTTTGGCACAACCGGACTTTTCCTTTTTGTTATGCTCGCAAGCGGGTTCGTCCAGCAACGCCGCAATGTCTTTTGTCGATTTCATGGCTATGGCCCTTTGGCTTTGTTTAAATGCTATATTTAAAAAAAGATAAGCAAACCGTGTGCCATTGCTTATGTTATTGAATTAATATGGTTTTTGCTGGCAAGTTTTGTAGGAAAGCTTACAATTTAAAGGGTGGGGTCATGACAAAAGGGCAGGGTTTTGGTGTAAATCTTAGCTTTTGCAAAAAGTGTTGTTCAGTCTTGTGTTCTAAGGTAAACCACATTGTTTTTTGCGGGCCGCCTAAGCCATTACTTACCCCTCAACCCCAAAACATTTCGGATAATCAATACAAACTTCACACGAAGGCGCACGGCATATATAAATGCCTTCCGCTTCACAAAGCTGTTTGTACAGAAACTTTTTCCACTTCATGTCCTTGGCATTTTTGGCGGCGAGCACGGGGAAATTATAATGGAGCATCGCGCTCAGTTGCTGGCGTGACCATAAACCCAAATCTTGCCAAAGATGGTCGCTGCCCAGACAAGCGGCAACGATGATGGCAATCATCCAATCGGTTTCAGGCGTGTCTGGCTTTGCGTATTGTTTGAGCAGGTTTACCAAGTCTTCTTTTTCCAGCATTCGGCTAAAATCAAGTTTGCTGCCCGATGGGGCTTGTTCTGGAAGGTTAATGCCAGAAAAAAAATGTTTGGTTAAGCTTTTATACTGCCCACTCTCCAAGCCCAGGCAATCAGGCAACACGCCTTGCCCTTCACACCAACTGGCGAGCATGCAAGCCAGCCATTCATGGTTTGGGGAAATGCCGGATCCCGCTATTAAACGGGCATAATGCTGTTCCCGATGGTCCTGGACTTGGAGCGCGGCAGACATGGTTAATATTCGACCAAAATATCTTCATCCCTGACGATCATCTGACAGGCCAAGCGCCACGGTGGCGGCAAGTCATCGACAATCACTTGCTCCAGTTCTTCCTTGCTCATTTTGCCGCATTGTCTTAAAACGGCTTTTTCTTTCTCAGTCAACGTCCCGCCCATGCGTTCGAGCTTTTTATCGACACTGCTGACTTTAACCAGACAAGTGCCGCATTCGCCGTCTTCGCATTCAAAATTGATCGGGATTTTGTTTTCGCGCGCCAGTTTTAACAAGGTTTGAGTGTGGCTACCGGCGACGGCGTAAACCGTTTTATCGCGGTATTCGGGGTTTGAAAAAGTGATTAATGCCATGATTTACTCCTTAATATAGGTATTGTTAAACTGGCCGGACTTTAATGACACCGCCCAGCACCTGGGCTTGGCACGCCAGCCGGTTGTGTTTGCCCGCCATGTTTTCGCGCAGGATTTTATCTTCAAGTACAGACGGTTCGGTCAGATTGTTCCAGCCTTCCGTTACTTTCGTAATACAGGTGCCGCACTCGCCTTCACGGCAGCCATAA
>JAUYEP010000187.1 GCA_030689765.1 Methylovulum sp. | reverse complement strand
AAATAAACTTGTGTAGATACTTATGCCCCGTAACTGGGCACACCTAATAACAAGGCCTTATATTGCAATAAACCAGGCACTGTTGCCCGATTGACATTAACAGGCTCGTCGGCAATGCCGTCGCCTAACACCCGATACATCACCTGGGCCATCGCCGCTGTCATGCCTTTTTCGATACCGTAAAATATCCCAATCTTGTCCATAATAAAAACCTAAGTTAATTGACCACTAGGATTTTTCAGCAATATTTAAACCAACACCGTTATAGGACAAGCGTGGCGAGCCCAATTCCCCCCTGCCCTATTGTCCGTAAAAGCTTTGTTTGCTTGTGGCACTTCCCAACTTATAGTGATCCGTCAGATAAACACCCACTTCCTTGGTCATGTTAATGACAATACGGCCTAAAAGAAGCGGGTTTTGTTACAAAATAACAGCCCGATCAGCCTTATGCCCAGTCCGACCCTACTGGAATTATAGGTTTTATTATTCGCCGAAACCCAATTCGCGCAAAACTATCAAAGGTTTACCCATTGATATGCCAAAATGCCCGCCACTATCAGGGAATACCTTTCGGACGTGGCATCATAATTGATGCCAGTATGGAAACTATCAATTCAAAGGCAACACTATTTATGACCACTTACGCCATTGGCAGTGTAAAAGGCAATTACCAATCATTACTAAAATTACTGGAGAAAATACAGTTTGACCCTGAAAACGACTGCTTATGGTTTACCGGTAATTTAGTCAACGAAGGGCCGGAATCACTAGCTGTACTAAGATTTGTCAAGGACTTGGGCAAAAAAGCCGTTATGGTACTGGGTAATCAGGAATTGCATTTATTGGCACTAGCTGAAGGTTTTGCACAATCGGCAGCAGGCCACACGCTGGATGAAATCCTGAAGGCACCGGATCGGGACGAGCTTTTAAAGTGGCTGCGCAAGCGGGCATTTATCCATCACGATGCCAAACTGAACTTTACGCTGGTACATGCTGGGATTCCTGCCGAATGGACTTTTAGCCAGGCATTGACCTTTGCCTACGAAGTTGAATCGGTGCTATCCCAGGGTAATTACAGGGCTTTACTCGAACAAAGGGGGCAAGACCAATCGCGTTGGCATGCAAAACTTACGGGTTGGAAACGGCTACGGTTTATCACCAATGCCTATACCCTGATGAAATATTGCAACGGGCAAGGAAAACTTGATTTCCATGCCAGCGGTGCGCTAGGCACACAAGACGAAAGTCTAGTGCCTTGGTATCGGCTACCCGACCGTATGACCGCCAATTTGAATGTCATTTTTGCTGATGACGCTAATTTTGAAGACGTTGCCATCCCCGGCATTTATCCTTTACCCACACAAGGCAACTTGTCGGCATTAAAATTGACAGAAACACCTGAAAAAATTAGCGTGGCGTGTGCGGCTTAAAGGCCAATACTGACGGGCAGGCTATTTTTTCAGCTAAAGCAGTTCAAATCTTATGATGAAAAACTGGCAGTGGTTGAAACTTGTGATCAAGTAAAGGTAGTGGGTGTAATCTGTAATTTTCGATATACTTTAAGCCAAGAAACATATTGATTTGATAAACACTTGGGGCAATGGAACCATACCGCTGTCCCTGAAAAAACGGTTTTAGCAATTGACTAAGTTATTTTATGCACGTTCCTAATCAACAAATGCCTGATGTTTTTCAACATGGCCACAGCACCAACTTAATTGGCTTGGCGACCGCTTGTATGGCCAGCCATGTCTTTAACGAAAACCCTAAACCGCTGCATATTGCGGGCACCCGCGAGTCAGCTTCAGGTTTGTTTGGCCAACTGCTCAGGCAGACAACACGTGATGCCTGCGGTCAGATATTTCAAGATTATATGTGCGTCGTTTTCGGATTTGAGACAGAGCAAAGACTACGCGACGATCATTCAGGAAGACGACGTTACCGCAATAGTTATCTCAGGCTAATTCAGGATTGGGGGCTGGATTCAAACAATGCCCAGGGCGCGGTTTTTAAAGGCTGGGTCGAAAGCCGCTTTGGACTGTTTCCTACTTATCATAAACAGCACATAGCCAGTTTCATGAGCAAGGATTGGATCATGTATGTCGAAGAAAAGATGAACAGCCGCTATCACAACAACTGCATTTACATGCAACTGGATCTTCTTTACGAATATTGTCAGTGGATTATCGAGCGTTTTCAGTTTCCGGCGGCAACCCATAAAACCCTCTATCGTGGTGTCAATTCGCTGGATGACCATTGGATAGTCCAGGATGAGGATAGACTGCACAAAATCATGCGTTTCAATAGCATTGTTTCTTTTACCGACCGCCGCAGTATTGCCAGTGAATTCGGCGCTTATATTCTGGAAATTGAAGTGCCAATGGTTAAACTGGTTTTTTTTAATGAGCTGTTGCCACACCATGCCTTGCACGGCGAAGCTGAATATTTAGTGATTGGCGGCGATTATCGGGTCAAAGTTCAACGTTAAAGAAGGGGGAGATGGCAGCAAATTCAAAGCCATCAACAACGGTGTAATTAATCAAGGAACCATTATGAAAGCAAAATACTTGGTGTGTTTAGCCGTCGGGCTGATGTGTATTGGTATGGCTAATGCGGCTGGCTGGTGGAAACCTACGCCCGCTACAAGCTGGCAAATACAGCTACAAGGCAAGATTAATAAATCGTTCAACGTCAAAATGTACGATATTGATTTATTTGATACGCCACAGTCGGTAATTGACAACCTGCATAGCCGCGGCATCAAAGTGGCCTGTTATTTCAATGCCGGTGGGTTTGAGGAGTGGCGAGATGATGCCGGTGCGTTTCCAGCCGCTGTTTTGGGTAAGGCATTAGACAACTGGCCCGGCGAACGCTGGCTGGACATTCGCCGCATTGGCTTGCTGGCCCCTATTATGGAAGCGCGGTTGAATCTCGCGCAAGAAAAGCTTTGTGACGGCGTTGACCCCGATAACGTTGATGGTTACACAAATGCAACAGGTTTTCCCCTTACCGCCGAAGACCAATTGGATTATAACCGATGGCTATCAGAAGAAGCCCATGCCCGTGGGTTAGCTGTGGGCTTGAAAAATGATCTGGATCAAATAATCGGGTTGGTGACTCATTTTGATTTTGCCATTAACGAACAATGCCAGCAGTATCAGGAATGCGATTTACTTACGCCATTTATTATGGCAAACAAGCCCGTTTTTGAAATAGAGTATAAGGGCAATAGAAACAAGGTCTGCATGGCGGCAAATCGCCGCAACTTTGATGCGCTTATGAAGCGGCTTGATTTAAATGCTTGGCGTCGGGCATGCCGGTAATTTTGATTAGCCATGAAGCCCAGAGTATCGTTGGGTTTGGGCGTCAGCTGCACAGCGGCACAATCCGGGCTGTTTTTGGGTTAATGACCGTTTGGCACTGAACGCCGTGGTCACGAAAAATCAAGTTTACCACGCCTTTCCCGTCAACTACCTCCCCGCTACATAGACAAACTCTTGACGTACACCTCCCAAGATTGGCGATGCGACAACGGATGGCCAGCCGCCGCGTTGGCGCTGCATTGGCTCATCACCAGTAACATGGCATCGGGTCAAAAAGCGTGCGACGTGTTTATTCCTCATTTCGAATGCGCACAGATTCCGCCCTGCCCCTGGCCTCATCAGCATTTTTTCCAGAGTTCACATAAAGGTCTTTGGCATAGATGCGCTCTACCGGATTAAAAATTGAATACTGAACATCCATAATTGCGCCTTTTGAAGCAAACACCAACGTTCGGGCATCTGCACTAAGAGAAGGAAACCCGCTACCTAAGCGGGCTTCTTTACCTCGTGAATCAACACTAACACGGCGGGTTTTACCCGTGTTTTGGTCATGCAAAAATACATCTTGGCTAGTATTCATATCCGCAGCAACGAGATTGCTTGCATACGAATCAAAAGCCAAAAATCGCCCGTCGGCGCTGATGGCAGGTGTGCCTGAGCCAATAGCGAATGGGTCAAAGAGAGTGAAACAAGCGCAAATTCCGGTGTCAGTTAACCACGGGTTTTCCAGCTCAATGAAATGGCTGTTGCCGTTCCCCTCATTCCCGGATGAATCGACGCTGATACGATTTGTTTTTCCTGTAAGCTGGTCATTGACAAAAATATCGGTTGCATAATTGGTATCGTTGGGCACCAAATTGGTGGCTCTTGAGGCAAAAACCACAAAACGGCCACTCGCACTCAGGGCGGGGCTAGTGCTGAAACTGAACGCATCAACCGGTAACCCATCGGTATTGACACTAACACGGGTGGTTTTATT
>JAUYEP010000175.1 GCA_030689765.1 Methylovulum sp. | reverse complement strand
AATAATTAATTTGGAGGATGGTATGTTTAAAATTAGTCCACTGGTCACAGCTCTCGCGTTGACCTGTTCTATCTCAGTTGCTTCAGCGTGGGAAACCTTGCCAACAGAAGCGCCTGCGCCTGCGGACAATGCCACAACGGCAGAAAAAGTCGCTGTGGGGCAAATGCTTTATCATGATCCACGCTTGTCTTCCACCGGCACCGTTTCCTGTGCCTCCTGCCATAACACTATGTTGGGCGGTGAAGACAACCGGCCCAACTCTATGGGCGTAAATGGCCAAACAGGTGGGCGTAGTGCGCCAACGGTATGGAATTCAGCATTTAATAAAGTGCAGTTTTGGGACGGCAGGGCAGCCAGTCTGGAAGATCAAGCTGCAGGCCCGGTTACCAACCCAATCGAAATGGGCATGAAAAGCTGGGATGATGTCGTTGCCCGTTTGAAGGTTATCGAAGGCTATCAACAGGCTTTTGAAAAAGCATTTGGCAAAGACGCCATTTCTAAGGACAACACGACCAAAGCGATTGCTGCTTATGAAAGGACCCTGATTACACCCAATAGCCCTTATGATAAATATGTTGGCGGCGATAAATCAGCTTTAACGGCGCAGCAGATCCGGGGCATGGAAAAAGTTGCAGAACTGGGCTGCACCGCTTGTCACAGCGGCCCGGCATTCAATGGTGCCGGCATGTTCCAAAAGTTTCCTGTGATTGGCAACAGCTACTTTGAAGCGCAATATCACTTCAAAAAAGATAAAGGCCTCGCTGAAGTCAGCAAACATCCTGCCGATACCAATATGTGGAAAGTTCCCACCCTGCGCAATATTGCCTTAACTGCGCCTTATTTCCACAATGGTTCCATTAAAACGCTGGAGCAAGCAGTGACATTAATGGCCCAATTACAGCTTGGTAAAGATTTATCTAAAGACGAAGTTGCCGATATCGTGGCATTTCTTAATGGTCTGACGGGTGAATTCCCTAAACAAAAAATGCCTGCTTTGCCCGCCACACCAGGCACAACATTTAATTAATCTTAGCGCTTAGCAGAATGCCTACCCACTTAAACTGTCCCTGTTTAAGTGGGTAACCCTATGCGCTGCGGAGGTGCCAACAAACCGTATTGCGTGACCAGCGCCAGCGCGCAACAGTGATACGCTTCACTTCCCCCCCTTCCTGTATATTTAATAATTAGATTAATATCTCTAATTATTTCATTTTATTTAAAATAAAAATTCCACTAATATTTCTCCTACAGCAAATAACCGATGTAACTGATTTTTGATAACGATTCCATGTTATCTGGACAAGTTATGATCCGCCGCTTTTTGCTGGCCTTTTTCATCGCCCGACACATCAAGTTGTTAATGGTTTAATATACAATATTTTTTGTAAGGTAGGCACTATTAACAAGGTATGTTGTTGCCATCGGTAGGGGCAACAAATCTTACAGCCTTTGATATGTGGCTTGGCAAAGTCAGCCAGCCATTCCATATATGACAAACAAACCTCAAAACGTTTCCTGATTAGCAAGCTGCTTCAGCCAGGTTCAAAGATACTGGAGTTCAAAGCTCGCTTTGAGTCTTCAAACAGCCAGAGCAAGCTCAGGACTCCAGCCTATCGTCTGCTAGCTGAAGCATCCTTGCTAATCAGGACGCATTTTGTAGCCTGCCTCAATTATCTGCCCAAAACTTAGCCCCCCGTCTCCTGAAGGGATGGCATCGTGAAGGTAGACATCAAAACCCAGTTTTTCTAATGCAGACTGTGCTTGTTCAGTAAGTAGGCGGTTTTGGAAAACACCGCCGGTAAGACCGACTTGACTGATACCGTGCGTTTTGCATATAAGCTTCGCCTGATTGGCAAGGGTGGTAGCCAGGCTGGCATGGAAAACTGAGCTTCGCTCTGAGGGGCTTACTCTGGTATCCATCAAGAACGGTAACAGTGGCCCCCAATCGCTGACAAAAACCCCTGCCGCGTTTTGTGCAACGGGTAAGGCAATCGCCTCGGCACCGGATACGCCGATAGCCTCCAGCCGCATCGCGGCATGACCTTCATAGCTTGCGTTGTGGGCGATGCCGATTAGGGTAGCAGCAGCGTCAAACAATCGTCCGACGGAACTGGTGGCAGGGCTGTTGATACGCCGTTCCCAAACTTGCTGTAATAAGCCGACATCCTCAGGGCCCTCCGGCCAATCTATACCCAGTTCCCAGCAGACTGACAAGGCGCATCGCCACGGTTCACGGCTGGCCTTGTCGCCACCCGGCAAATAAAACGGCCTTAACGAGCCAGCACGATGCCAACCTCCTGGTGAGCCGAGCAAAGCCTCGCCGCCCCAGATTGTGCCGTCTTCACCGTAACCCGTACCGTCCCAGGTAAAAACCAGCAGTTGCCCTGCCAACGCATGCTCCCCAGCCAGTGCCGATGCGTGGGCGTGGTGATGGAAAACCGGCATGATAGGCAAGCCCTGCCGTTTCGCCCAATGGCTGGAATGGTAGCCAGGATGCGCATCACAAACAATGGCTTGCGGAATCACGTCGTAAAGCCTTTGAAAGTCTGCAATCAGTTGCTCAAACACTTGCAAACTGCGCAGTGAACCGAGGTCGCCAATATGCGGCGAAACCACCACACGATCACGAAAGCCTAGTGCCACGGTGTTCTTGAGATCAGCACCCACTGCCAATAAGGGCTGCTGAAGCTGGAAGGGTAATTTGCGTTCAATTGGCGCAAGCCCCCGACCCATCCGCACCGGACGGGTTTTGCCGGCGATGCGACGAAACACCGAATCGTCGGCTGGACGGCGTATAGGGCGATTATGGTGCAGGAAGGCATCGGCGACATGGCCCAGCCGCGTTCCCACCTCGTCATTATCGGTCAGGACTGGCTCGCCACTTAAATTTGCCGAGGTTGCCACCAACGGTATGCCGTAACCGTTCGCCAACAAATGATGCAAGGGGCTGTAGGGCAGCATCAAACCAACTTCATCCAAGCCTGGAGCTATGGCATCGGTCAGAATGGAGTTATGACGTTTTTTAACCAGCACAATCGGGCGCAATGGCGAGCATAACTGGTGTTTTTCGGTTGCACAAAGATCGGCCAGTTGATTCACCAACGCCAAGCCATCCTCACCGCGCCAAGGGACTAATACGGCGAAAGGTTTATCAGGCCGCCGTTTTCGTTCCCTAAGCCGTAACACAGGGTCAGGATGGGTGGCATCGCACAGCAGATGGTAGCCGCCTACGCCTTTGACAGCGACGATCAAGCCCTTGCTTAACCCCGCCAGACAGGCTGTCAGTGCTGTCTCGTTGCCCAACAAATCAGAATAACCAGGACGGCAAAAGCTAAGGCTGGGGCCACAGCAAGAACAAGCCAGAGGTTGCGCATGGTAGCGGCGGTCAAGCGGATTGCTGTACTCGGCCTGACATGCGGGGCAAAGCCCAAAGCTTGCCATCGCCGTATTGGGACGGTCGTAAGGCAGGTGGTCGATGAGGGTGTAGCGCGGGCCGCATTGGGTGCAATTGATGAAGGGATAGCGGTAACGCCGTTCCGCTGGATTTTGCATCTCAGCGAGACAATCGTCACAGACGAAGTAATCCGGTGGGATATGGGTGTTAGTGTTATTTCCGGTGTCACTACGCTCAATGGTAAATGTGCCGTATCCGCAAGGGGTTACTGGGGAAACCGTTGGATATTCAGGCTGGGCAAGCGGAGGGGCGCGGTCGAGCAAAGCACTTGTGAAAGCCGTCAGTGCTTCGCCAGCACCCTCCACCCAAATCTCCACTTGCCCACTGTGATTGCGTACCCAACCGGCTAGCGCGAATTCATGGGCGAGGCGGCTGACAAAGGGGCGAAAGCCTACGCCCTGCACCCGTCCGGTAATGGCGATATGAAACGCCAGCACCCCGCTCACTGATGATAGCCAGACTTAGGAATGGGAACATGATGACTGCCAGTCCTCAAAGGACTGGCAGTCATGGCATCCACCGAGGGTACAAAGCAACGTGACGACGTTTAGGCAACACCTACGGGCCCGATGGATTCTTTGCGTACCCCTGTTGACCACCAGATACGGCAAGCGCCTTCGTCAGACACCATACAAGGGCCGACTGGGGTGCGCGGTGTGCAGGGCATACCGTAAATGCGGCATTCGAGTGGCGTGATCTTGCCCATAACGACGCGGGCACAATCGCAACCGGGCGGCATTTCCCCGACATGATCGCGTGCTTGTTCGGCAAAATCAGGAAAGCGCACACGGGCATTGTGTTCTGCATATTGGGCTGTTAGCTCGAAGCCGGAAGCGGGTATGACGCCGATGCCACGCCAAGGCGCATCGGTCACGTCCATCGTTGCTTTAAGTAATTCCCGTGCGGTGCGGTTACCACCAGGCTTAACCACCGTGGGATAACAATTGTCCAAAAAGGGCCGGTTCCCGAGCCATTGCCTTAACACAGAATAGATCGCCGCCAGCAGACTTTCAGGGGTAAATCCTGCGATAGCCGCTGGAATATGATGACGTCCGACGACAAACTGCCATTCCTCCGGCCCCATCACCGTGGCAACGTGGCCCGGTGCGATTAGGGCATCGAAGCCAGGCTGTTCGGATTCCAGCAGCATGGCGACTGCCGGCCAAGTGAGCCGCCCACTCATCAGCAGCAACAAATTTTTAGGGATGCCTTCGGCAATCATGCCCGCCACCGGCGCACAGGTGGTTTCAAAACCGGCGGCAAAGAACACGATGGTCTTGTGGGGTTCGGCAAGGGCGATGCGTACCGCCTCCAGCGGCGAAGCGATGGGGCGCACATCAGCCCCCGCCGCTTTAGCCTGTTCCAAAGAGCGGATTGCTTTCTTGGCAACATTCACCGGAACCCGCAACATGTCGCCAAAACTGACCAGCACAATATCTTCGTCCAGCGCCATCTGGATGGCCTGATAAATATCCTGTTCAGGGCAGATGCAAACCGGACAACCGGGGCCTGGGATCAGTTCTATCTGGCTGGGCAACGCTTTACGCAAGCCCGCCATCGAGATTGAGCGCTCGTGTCCACCACAAACATTCATCAAGCGCACTTTGCCGGATAGGGGCAGTGCGCGGATTTTCTCTAGCCATTCATGGGCTGTGTGCATGGGGTTACCTTAAAACCTTGTAGAGACGTTGCATTTATGCCCTCGGGTAGTGCAACGTCTACACCGGACGGAAGCGAATTTCGGGGGGCTGTCTATGTGATTTATGCCCGTCTTGCTGTACACGCGGTTGCAAGGTTTGGTTTTGCTGAACGCGTAACTTATGTTGGCTGACTTCATTTTCCAGCCATTGCAACCAGGTCGCCAAGCCCTCGCCAGAACGGCTTGACAGCGCAAAAATCGGCACATCGCTGGCTAGGGCACGTTGGCAACGTTCGGCTTTAGCCGGCGAAAAGTCATCGAGATAAGGCAGCAGATCGGTTTTCGTAATCAGCATGAGGTCTGCCGCGCGGAACATGACCGGGTATTTGGCAGGCTTGTCGTCACCTTCCGTGACTGATAGCAGGGTAACATTGCGATGATGGCCCAGATCGAAACTGGCGGGACACACCAGATTACCGACATTCTCGATAAACAGCAGGTCAATCTCGCTGAGATTGAGATGTTCCAGGGCGTGTTGGGTCAAGTGGGCATCGAGATGGCAAGCCGTTCCCGTGGTAATTTGGTAAGCGGGCACACCTTGCGCCCGAATGCGCTCGGCATCATTTTCAGTTTCCAGATCGCCCTCGATCACGGCTATCCTAAACTTATCTTTAAGCCTTTGAATGGTAGCTTCCAGCAAGGCGGTCTTGCCAGAACCTGGAGAGGACATCAGATTGATAGCCAATATGCCATGTGCGTCCAGCTTTGCGCGGTTAAGTTGCGCCTGCTGGTCATTGTGCTTGAGCAAATTACTGAGTACCGAAATTGCCGTCACTGTCTTTTTTTGAGGTTGTTGGAACAACAGATGACGGTTGCCAGCCGTCACATTACAGCCACAAGTGTTACACATACTTAAACTCCAATTAATTAATGGGTGACGCGTCAGCGGTCTCTAATTCAACGCGGGCCAGAATCAACTCATCACCACTCAGTAGCTTGGTATTAAAATCACCGCAGCTCCCGCAAATAAGATTATTGATGACCGCTTTAGATTCAGCCCCGCAACTATTGCACTGGACGCGAATAGGCAGGGTTTCCGTAAACATTTGTGCTTCTTCGGCCAGTGTTCCAGCGCGGCTGATGCTGAATGCGCTTTCCAACAGCATCGGTTCAATGCCTGAAAGGGGGCCAATCCTGACGATGATGCTAACGATTTTTTTCGCGTGATGTGCTTTTGCAATTGCCAGCACCTGTTCCATCAAATCCCCGCAAAGCGAAAGCTCATGCACTGGCGAAGTCCTCATCCAGCATCTGGTCAAGTAACTCCCAGGTTGATAGCGCGTCTTCTTCACAAATTTTCTGGATGGCGTAGCCCACGTGAATCAGGATGTAATCGCCTTTTTGCACCGGCTCATCTTGCAGCAAAAATAAACTGACATCCCGCACCACGCCCTTGGCGGCACATCGGGCATTAAACCCATCGATATGGGTGATTTGCATGGGAATAGCTAGGCACATGGCAGATTCCGAGTAGTAAATGTTATGGCGTTGTCAATCTTAGGGTGTTGATCCAGACGTTGCATTGCAACGTCTCTACGGTGCGGCCAGTAGCAACCCGCTGGCGGCAATCAGGGAATAGCCCATGACGCGTTGGATTATTTTGTACTGGCCTGAACTTTGTGCAAAACCGATGCCGAAACCGTGCAACAAGGCGGTGGCTAAAACAAACCCGATGCCATACAGCATTGGCGAAGCGGCTTGAGGCAATTCCAGCCCATGCGCGTAACCATGCAACAACGCGAACAATGCCACAAGGCTTACGCTTGCGCTAGTTGGCACTCGAACTGAACCGGCAATCAGTAAACCCAAGACCAGCACTGAACTGGCAATCGCTGGCTCCAGCAAGGGCAGGGACAGCCCTAGCGTACCCAAAGCCGCTGCGGCGGACATGACGCTGACAAAGGTGAGCGGGACCAGCCAAATAGCCCTGCCACCAAGTTGCCCCGCCCAAATGCCAACGGCAATCATGGCCAGCAAGTGGTCTAACCCTAAAAAGGGATGTGCCAAACCTGCCGCCAGCCCAGCATCATAGGTGTCGAAGGTATGCGCCTGCGCAACCGGCAAGGACACCATATAAATGCACAAGCCCAACCAAGAGAGAGAAATTTTTGCTTTCATAAACATCACCTTAATGTAGTTGAAACATTGACTTTGATTAATTCTTCGCCATTAGCGCCGGTAATGCACAGCACAGCCGATACAGGGGTCGAAGCGGTGAATTGTACGCAAGATTTCCAACGGTTGCTTGGAATCTGCCAGCGTGTGGCGGTAGGCACGACAACGGCTAAAGCCGTTGTACTCCCGCCTTTAATTCCTTAACTGTGGGCAGTGAAGCTCTGGCTTGGCAACGCGCGTAAAGAGGTAGGGACGCAAAATCTTGCGTCTCTACTTGGCTGTGCCGGTTTTGCCTAGGCTGGCTTGATGGTAATTATTCAGACCCCCTTATGGTAAAACCGGACTGTATCCAGCTTCCCCCTTTGAAATAGGGGGATCGAGGGGGATTTATTTAAAAAATCTCCCCTAACCCCTCTTTTTCAAAGAGGGGGACTGAATAGTTACAATTATTTTACGAAGCGCGTACGAACCTATGCCTGAAATAGCAAGATTTTACGGAATTAT
>JAUYEP010000169.1 GCA_030689765.1 Methylovulum sp. | reverse complement strand
GGGCAGAACAGCGTTGCCCACCCTACAAAAGAGGGAATCCGAATGATAACAAGCAACCAACTCCATGCCATAGCCCAAACCATCCAAACCCTTGGCGTAGGTGACGATACCGTGTCAACACTCAGGCAAGACTATCCAAGCGTTCACTTTACCTACTGCATGGATGACGACCTGCCCAACAACACCCCTGTGCTGGAACAGGAAAAGTTCAACCTTTACCTGATAGACGGACGCGAGCATTGCCTGTGCCTGACCACCGATCACCAAACAGCAACGGGCATTGTCGTTGCCGAAATCATCCCTGAGTAACCGGAACTGAACGCATGTCTGGTCAAGAAAGCCCCGTTACCGTACCTATTGCAGATTGTAGCCTGTGTCCGTTTCGCGGCAAAACCTTGCTGATGGGGCGCTGTATGCCCGGTGACACCTGCGTTGCTGCGGAAAGCGGGCGGCAAATCGACCGTTTTTTTCGCGTCAATCCGGCTTACGCCGAACATTTCCTGCACGATACGTTCTGGGAACGGCGGGCAATAGCCGTCCGTTATGCGCCGCAAAAAGCCCTAGCTGAATTGGTTCATGATGAAGATGAAGTGGTCAGGCGGGCAGTGGCTTATCGCCTGCCACCCAGCCAGCTCAACTTGCTATTGGACGATCCTGACCGCGAAGTGCGCATGACCGTCGCCGACCGCATCGCTGCGGAAGCCTTGGAGCAACTGGCAAACGACATTGATTATATCGTCAGGTTGACAGTAGCCAGACGCTTGCCAGAAGGCCGCTTGTTCCGGCTAATCCGTGACCGCGACGTACAAGTCAGAAAAGTGGTGGCGGAACGCTTGCCCGAAGTCAGCTTAGGGCTGATGGTACATGACGAAGCCCCGGAAGTCCGGCGCATCATCGCCGAGCGCATGAATCCCGATGATGTCGTCACCTTATTAAATGACCCTGATTGGGTGGTGCGCTACACCGTGGCGCTTCGGGCCGCACCCGAAGCATTGGCTGGCCTTGTTAATGACCCGGAGCCTGATGTCAGGAGCGCCGTGCAAGCACGGCTGGCAAATGCGCCTGTTGCCACCACAAAGCACCAAACACCGGAAGCATAATCATGGCAGAGCAAGCTTTTTATTTGGACGGGCAACAGCTCGCAAAAATCTGTAAAAACACCTTACCAAATCAAAATGACGGGCTGTTGTTGGCAAGACTGCAAGCCCTCAATCCCGACTACCCGATCCGCTTGGCCAAAACCGGCGAGGAATGGTATCGGCTGGGCGGCATTGTCGATATGACGGGTAACCGTGTCGCCACAGATTTGGTGGAATGGACGGAACGCACCTATATCGGATGCGGTAAAAACCTGCAAACCCTGATTAACTATGCCTGCGGACAAAGGCTGATAGCCACACGGCAAACCGGCAACACCCTGCATTTTGTCGTGCAAACAGGCAATAAAGCCGGACAATTTGTCCAAATCGACATTGATAAAACGCATGAAATGTCCGACCGCTTATTGGTCAGCCCCGATTGCCTACCCGAAGATCTGGAAGAATTTATTGATCCGCTAGATCCCGATTGCATTGAAACCTTCGCAATTGGCACGGCGCGTTATTCGTATCGCCGTAAAACCGACGTGGCGGTGTTCATGGGCGAAATCAACAAATACCATCCCGAAGAACATCCCGTACAACGCTTTATGGATGACTGGGACCGTAGCAGCGCCGGACAAAAAGCGGTATTTTCAAATGATTGGATTGTCCGCCCTTTCCGGCATACCGGACGCTTCGGCGAACAAATCATCAACATTGAAATCATCAACACACCACAAAAAAATATGCCACAACTGGACGATGTTAGCGGTAAAAAAGGGCTTCCCCTGCACAACCTGCTAAGTCGTTTCGACCGTCAGGTAGGTTATCCTTTCGCTTGGTTTTTTTACATGGTGAAAGGCAAACGGGTTCCCCCGCACAGCGGTGTCGCCGTTTTTCGGGATATTAGCGGCGATTTTTCGTATTTGCCCGAACGCGATGTCGCCGTCCTCAAAGACTGGGTTAACACGCCCTATAACGTGTAACAGTAAGTCAATATTTTCATCAACAAAAGGAGTCAACATAATGTCAATAGCACAAATCAAAGCCTTCTCTGAACAAGCAAAATCCGATCCTGAATTAAAAGAAAAATTGTTAGCGGTGCAAAAAATCAGGGAACTTATCTCTTTAGGCAAAGAATATAACTTCGAATTGGATGAAGTGGAGCTTTATCCACCCAATGAACCACAATTCACCGAAGAGCAACTCTCTGAACGCATGGCTAAAGCGTTATTACGGGTTTAAAGCACAAAGTTGTATTCGTTCAAATTTAACCTGACGCCGCTCTTGAAAAAGAGAGGGTCACTGAACGCTTACGGTGTTATTTTTAGCGGTGGGCAATTTAAAATTGCCCGCGTTTGCACAAGGCGCCGACTAAGGATTTGGTCAATATTAACGTCCTGATTTCAAGACCTTGCTGATCCGGTTCGGCGATAAGGTTTCGGGAAGTTATTT
>JAUYEP010000147.1 GCA_030689765.1 Methylovulum sp. | reverse complement strand
GTATTCGTGAATATACATTATTCACCACGAAGATCACGAAGGACACGAAGAAAATAATCAGTTATATCAATATATTAAAACTTCGTGCTCTTCGTGTCCTTCGTGGTTATCAGCTTTATATTGAATACTTTCACAGTCTCTCTAGCTTGGGAACCCATTTCGGGAAGCTCTAGCTTCCCGAAGCTCGCACCGGACTGGAAGCTAGAGCTTCCTAGTCCGCATTCCCAATCTGGAGATTGGGAACGAGAGCATGTCGTGATAGCTCTCCTAACGCACCTTAACCTGCGTCAATTCTGTGCCGTCCGGGCTGATAATATGCGTCGAACACGCCAGACAAGGATCGAAACTGTGCAAGGTGCGCAAAATTTCCACCGGCTCCTCGGGACGCTCCACCTTGGTGTTCATCAAGGCCGCTTCGAACGCGCCGATATTGCCTTGCTCGTCACGCGGCGAACCGTTCCACGTCGTCGGCACCACGCATTGGTAATTGGCAATCTTGGTGTTTTCAATTTTCAGCCAATGCCCCAACGCACCGCGCGGCGCTTCGGTGAAACCAACGCCTTTGACGCTGCTCGGCCAAGTGTCAGGATCCCATTTCGTGACGTTCGCGGTCGCGAGGTCGCCGGACTTGATATTCGCCATCATCTTGTCCATGAAGTAACGCATCTTGCCTGCCGCCCATTGCGCTTCGAGGCCGCGTGCCGCCGTCCGGCCCAAGGTAGAGAACAAGGCCGTGACCGGCACGTCCAGCGTTTTCAAGACGACATTAATCTGCTCGGTGATTTCCTTATTGCCTTGCGCATAGCCGATGACATAACGCGCCAACGGCCCCACTTCCATCGCATGGCCGCGCCAGCGCGGGGCCTTGATCCACGAATATTTGGCATCTTCGTCCAGTTCCTGGATATGGGTGCGGTCGCCTTTCGTGTTCGGCCCCAGCTTGTAGTTGGGTTCGGTAACGCCGTCCCACGGATGCAGGCCCAGCGATTCGTCAGGATATTTGTACCAGGAGTGAGGGATGAATTCCTTGATTTGCTCGGGGTCGGTCAAATCGACGTCATGGACTTTAGTCAAATCGCCGTTGATGATCGCACCGCGCGGCATCAGCAAATTCGCCGCCGAATAGTCGTTGGCGTTATCGGGAATGTCGCCGTAAGACAACAGGCTAGTCCCGGACAGGCCGCCACCGTACATCCAGCCTTTGTAGAACTGCGCGATAGCGAGCAAATCAGGGATGTACACCTGGTCGATAAAGGTAATCGTGCGGTCGATAATCGACGACACCAGGTTCAGCCGTTCCATATTGATCGCGCCGACCGCGCCGACGCCGTCGATATTAATCGCGCACGGCACGCCGCCGACCAGCCAGTTCGGATGCGGGCCCTTGCCGCCGAAAATCGTGCGGATTTTCATGATGTCTTTCTGGAAATCCAGGGCTTCCAGATAATGCGTCACCGCCATCAAGTCCGCTTCCGGCGACAATAAATAAGCCGGGTTCGTCCAATAACCGTTCTTGAACGGGCCGAGCTGGCCGGATTCGACGAATTTCAGCAAACGGTTTTGCGTGTCGCGAAAATAACCCGGCGACGATTTGGGGTTATGCGGCGAAACCGATTGCTGCAAGGCCGACGTCGCGGCGGGATCGGCTTTCAGCGCGTTGACCGGGTTGACCCAATCCAGCGCATGTAAATGGTAAAAATGCACCAGATGGTCTTGCACTTGCAAACTGAGCTGCATCAGGTTGCGGATTGAATTGGCGTTTTCCGGGATCGTAATCTTTAACGCATCCTCGACCGCGCGCACCGAGGTCAACGCATGGGTACCGGTGCAAACGCCGCAGATGCGCTGCACGAACGCCCAGGCATCGCGCGGGTCGCGGCCTTTCAGGATCACTTCAAGGCCGCGCCACATCGTGCCGCTGGACACGGCATTGCGGATGATATTATCGTCGTCGATATTGACTTCGCAGCGCATGTGGCCTTCGATGCGCGTAACCGGGTCGACGACGACACGACGACCGGCATCATTCAGGTTAAAGCCGTTGGGGGTTTTGGTGACTGTCATTATTGCTGCGCTCCTGGTTGTTTGCCGCCGGATTGCTTGGTGCGGTTCAAGGCCGTCAAGCCGGCATGTGCGGCAATGCCGACGCCGACCACGGTCGCTGCGGTACCGCCGACGACATCGGCGTTGGCTTCAATGCCGAACTGGTTAATATCGGTGAGGCGTTCGTAGAAACTACCCTTATCCCAGAAACCGTCTTCGGAACAACCGATGCAGCCGTGACCGGACTGGATAGGGAACGACAAGCCTTCGTTCCAGCGCACCGTCGAACAGGCGTTGTACGTGGTCGGCCCTTTGCAGCCCATTTTGTACAGGCAGTGGCCTTGGCGCGCGGCTTCGTCGTCCCAATGCTCGACGAACTGGCCCGCGTCGAAATGCGGCCTTCTATAACATTTGTCGTGGATGCGTTGGCTGTAGAACATCTGCGGACGGCCTTGTTTATCGAGCGTCGGCAATTTGTCGAAGGTGAGCATATACGCTACGACAGCGGTCATCACTTCGGCTATCGGCGGGCAACCGGGGACTTTGATGATGGGTTTATCGGCCAAACCGGGTATTTTATGGGTCGGCGTCGCCTGGGTCGGGTTGGGCTTGGCGGCTTGCACGCATCCCCACGAAGCGCAGGAACCCCAGGAAATAATCGCCTTACAGCTTTCGGCGGCGTATTTGAGCTGTTCAACGAACGGTTTGCCGCCGATAATGCAATACATGCCATCTTCAGCCAAAGGCGCATTGCCTTCGACGGCCAGGATGTAATTACCTTTGTATTTTTCGACGATTTCATCGACGATGGCTTCGGCGTTATGACCGGCGGCCGCCATGATAGTGTCGTCGTAATCCAGCGACAGCATCGACAATATCACGTCTTTCGCCAAAGGATGGCCGGAGCGGATAAAGGATTCCGAGCAACAGGTGCATTCCAGGCCGTGCAGCCACAACACCGGAATGCGCGGCTTGGTCTCCATCGCCTGCGCGATTTTCGGCGCGAACGAGGGAGCAAGCCCCAACGATGCAGCGGTCAGGCTGCAAAACTTGAGAAAACTGCGGCGCGTGATGCCTTGCCTGCGCATGACATCGTAAAAGGTTTCATTCATTCAGGAACTCCTGGCGTTGTGTGTTTGGCTGCTTAAAAAACGTTGCGTGGACGTTCTTCAGTACCGCGTTTCCAACCTATTTTCTTTTCCAGTATGCCGCCTGCGTTTTATCGGGCAGGTGCGCAGGCGTTTGGAAGCGCTGTTATCATTATTATAGTGCGGCAACTGGCGCTGACCCCCTGCCGGCACTGCCACGCAAAGCCACTGCAACATCCATACCGGATATATTTCGACCAAAAAACCTTTGAAATTATAAGAGAAATAATACGTGGGAGGAGACTTGATAAACTGAATTAATGTCTGTTCTGCAACAAATGCAACAAAAAAGGCAGATAATTGCTGGAAAGCCGACATAGGCCAGGGTATTGAAAAAGCCGTAGTCGTCGGATTTACCCTAAAGGGCATGAAAGCGCAGCGCTTGTGCCCCAGGGTATAATCCGACATATCGAAGCAGCCACTGTCGGGTTATTTTCCCAAGAACACGTCAAAAGGGCGGGTTGTCCCGTGCAAGCGGCTATGTATCCACGGGGGACAAGCGCTGTTGGTCACGCGACCAACAGCGTCTTGACCTAAGGTGTTTCACAAGCGTAGAGATGAAGCGTTGAGGCAACCCAAATCCCTCCTTGAACTCTTCGGCATCAGCCGATACTATCTATGCCCTTTGGGTACATTGATGATTGGAACGCGTATGAGTGCCATTTTGAGGCCGACAAACATGAACTTCAGGACATGGATAAAATGCCCCCGCATACGAGGCCATTTGTTTCTCAAAGCTCGAATTGATGCACGACACCGTTATATCGGCTTGCCCATCAACAAAGTCGAGTTCGGCATTCATATTTTTGCTTGACCACAGGTTTCAACTACTACCGATTTTTTTATGCAATAACGCCAATGCAAAATAGAAAACAGACACAAGAAATTCCTGTTGTTTTTAAATGTCAGGGAAAGCAGCTGATCGGTATGATCCATCAAGCCGATACAACGGCTGGCGTTGGCGTGCTAATGATTGTTGGTGGCCCACAATATCGGGTTGGCAGCCACCGCCAGTTTGTTTTGTTGGCCCGCTATCTGGCCGCTCAAGATATTCCGGTAATGCGTTTTGATGTGCGTGGAATGGGCGATTCGGAAGGCCAACCGCGTAGTTTCCAACAGATTGATCACGATATACGGGCGGCTATCGATTATTTTCTGGAGCATTGTCCCACAATAAACCATGTGGTTCTTTGGGGCTTATGCGATGCGGCGTCTGCTGCTTTGTTTTATGCTTATCAAGATGAGCGGGTGAAAGGGTTGGTATTGTTAAATCCTTGGGTATTTACGGAGAAGGGTGCCGCAAAAGCCTATCTTAAACATTATTATTTGCCGCGTCTGTTTAGTTCTGATTTATGGCATAAAATTTATGACTTAAAGTTTGATTACCTACATTCCTTAGCTGCTTTAGTGGCTCTTTTTAAGAATATTATTAATTATGCGGTGTTGGAGGCATCTGATATCAACCAAGTCGATTGGATGGATGTACGCCTTAATTTACCTTGTTGCATGCGGGAATGTATGCGGCGGTTTAAGTATCCAATATTATTGATCTTAAGCGGTCAGGATTTAACGGCTGACGAGTTTAAAGAGACTGTTAAATCAGATACTGAGTGGCAAAGGTTATTAGAGGATAGTCGAATAAGCCGTTATGATTTTATTGAGGCGGATCATACTTTTTCTTCAAACGTGTGGCGTGACCAAGTAGCATTATGGACGTTAACCTGGGTTAATGGATTGTATAAATCAGGCGAAAAATAGTTTTCCTGAAAAAAAACCTGATACTCAATCATCAAGTTTTATTGGCTCATGTGGCGAATTGAGAGAGGCCACATAAAACTCTCAGAAATTACATGTTGCAAACTTTGATGTTATTAGCCGACTCAAGGGTCGCCACATACTGTTGATGTATCACTACTTTAGTGGGGGTTCATCATGGCTTTCCACCGCCAACAACTGGCTTATCATTTCATTTTCGGCTGCATCGGATTTACTGTTATCTACCTGCATGATCTTGCCTTTATAACGGCTATCAAAAAACGCCGACGACGCCATCGGCCCATACAATTGCGGGACATGGGGCGTATCTCTGGCAATCACCGACATAAATGGCTTAACCGATGCTACATCGTTTTCATGGGCATATGTCAGCAATTCCACTTTAGTGTTTTCATGCAGATGAATCCTACCCATCAATTTGATGCGTTCCACTTCTTCTTTGGCATGTTTCTCCGCTTAGGATTAAGCGCTATAGTCTTTCTTTTTTGAGGGGAAATGCTAGGTTTTTTGGGGTGGGGGCTAAACGGTTACGAAAAATGTTAAAAGACTTTTGGACAGTTACTTAAATCACAGTAATCCTCATTATGACCATGACATGTGTCAAATTGATTTAGGAATTGGGAATTCAATCTCCTTGAGAATAAACAACATCTATTTTTGTAATTATTCAGACCCCTCCCTTAGTTAAGAGAGATGGCGTCATCTCGGCAGGGATTGCCGAGATCCAGAAGCCACGGATGGCAAGCTACGAACACCTCCCTGTGTTCTGGATTCCGGCAATCCCTGCCGGAATGACGACTTAATGGCAGTAAT
>JAUYEP010000262.1 GCA_030689765.1 Methylovulum sp. | reverse complement strand
CAGCACCCATTTCCAGCGCCAACACCGCCTCGGCAATCAATTCACCCGCGTTAGGGCCAACCATGCCCGCGCCGAGCATCCGTCCGGTTTCTTTTTCACAGAGGATCTTAGTGATGCCTTCTTTGCGCCCCATGCTTAATGAGCGGCCACTTGCCGCCCACGGGAAAACGCCTTTGTCGTAGGCTATGCCTTGCTGTTTAGCCTGGTTTTCAGTCAGCCCCATCCAGGCGATTTCAGGATCAGTGTAAGCGACAGAAGGAATAGTCAGCGCATCAAACCCAGCTTTGTGTCCGGCAATGACTTCAGCGGCGACTTTGCCTTCATGTACGGCTTTATGTGCCAGCATCGGGTTGCCAACAATGTCACCTATAGCAAAAATATGCGGGACATTGGTGCGTTGCTGTTTATCAACGGGAATGAAGCCTTGTTCATCGACAGTAACGCCCGCTTGTCCGGCGGCAATCAGCTTGCCATTGGGGCGGCGGCCTACGGCAACCAGTACGGCATCGAACAGCTCTGATTCCGGTGCGCCTTTGCCTTTATCGCCAGGGATGGTGTGTATGCCGGAAACCTGCTGGGAGCAGGTTTGGCGATCGCCAGGGATGGTGTGTATGCCGGAAACCTGCTGGGAGCAGGTTTGGCGATCGCCAGGGATGGTGTGTATGCCGCTAGCCAGTTGGGAACTGGCGCGGTCGAACGAAACTCTTAGACCATCCGCTTGGGCTTCTATCGCGGTGACGCGGGTTTCCAACCATATAGCCTGGTATTGTTTTTTGATGCGCCGGAACAAGGGGGTAATCAAATCCTTATCGCAGCCCGGGATGATTTGATCCATCAACTCAACCACGCTGATTTGTGAACCCAACGCATGATAAACAGTCGCCATTTCCAAGCCAATAATGCCGCCACCGACGATCAATAATTTGTTAGGGATTTTAGTCAATGCCAGCGCATCGGTGGAATCCCACAAACGTGGGTCATCATTAGGAAATGCGGGGATTTTGGTGGGCTGTGAACCCGCCGCGATAATCGCTTGTTCAAAGTCGATCTGCGTTGTACCCGCCTCGTTTTGCACTGCGAGACTATTAGCCGAAATGAATTGCCCTGTACCGTGTATGACAGTAACTTTACGTTGCTTGGCAAGACCTGACAAACCGCCATTCAAAGTTTTGGTAACACTTTCTTTCCATGTGCGGATTTTATCCAGATCCAGCGTTGGCTTTGTGAAACTGACACCGTGTTCCACTATATCTTCAGCTTCATGAATAACCAGTGCGATATGCAGCAAAGCTTTGGACGGAATGCAGCCGACATTTAAACAAACGCCGCCCAATACCGGCTCGCGCTCGACCAACACCACCTGTTTGCCTAAATCTGCCGCACGAAAAGCGGCACTGTAACCACCGGGGCCGCCGCCTAATACCAGAACTTCTGCGTTGAGAACTGTCATGTCTAACTCCCTTAAATTAAAGTAACAAACGACGAATATCGTTTAAGTTTTGCTTAACCATCGCCATAAAACGCGCACCTTCAGCACCGTCAATAACGCGGTGGTCATAAGTCAAATCCAACGGTAACATCAGCCGTGGCATAAATTCTTTACCGTTCCAAACCGGCTGCATTTTGGCGCGGGTCACGCCCAAAATAGCCACTTCCGGCGCATTGACTATGGGCGTAAACGCCGTGCCGCCGATGCCGCCCAAGCTGGAAACCGTCATACAACCGCCCTGCATATCGGCGGGCAACAGTTTGCCTAATCTGGCTTTCGCGCTTTTTTCCGCCAATTCAACGGCTAACTGATTGATGCTTTTGGTATTGACATCACGCAAGACCGGAACAACCAAACCATTCGGCGTATCAACAGCGATACCGATATTGAAGTATTTTTTCAAAATCAGATTCTCACCCTCGCTGGAAAGCGAGGAATTAAAGCTGGGAAACTGTTGCATTGCAGCAACTAGAGCTTTAAGAATGAACATCAAGCCGGTGATTTTGACCTCATCCTTGCTTTTTTCAGCATTCAGCAGGTTGCGGAACGCTTCCATATCGGTAATATCGGCTTCGTCATGGTAAGTGACCATCGGCAGGTTCAGCCAGGCGCGGGTCAGATTTTGTCCGGTCAGGCGTTTAATCTTACTGAGCTTTTGAACTTGTGTTTCGCCAAACACAGAAAAATCAACAACAGGTATCGATGGAATGCCTGCGCCTGTCGCGCTAACGCCTTCAACCATGACTTTCTTGACAAAGTTTTTCACATCATCTTTTAGGATACGGCCCTTGCGGCCGCTGCCCATCTTGACTTTACTGATGTCCACACCCAACTCACGGGCGAACAGGCGCACCGATGGCGAAGCATGGGCTTTCGCGCCCGTTGTTGTTGCAGGTTCAAAAATAATCACCTCAGCTTTCCGCGCCGACGATGCGACGGGAGTAGATTCAACCGCTGGCACTTTAGCTACTGTCCCAGCAACTACCGGAACAGGTTCGGCGGCTTTTTCGCCGCCGCCCACCGCCATTACAGTGGCAATCAATGTTCCTTCCGAGACTTTATCGCCCGGCTTAATAAAAACCTGCTGAACCGTCCCTGCTGCATTCGATGGCAGTTCCATTGTGGCTTTATCAGTTTCTAATGTGGCAACCGTTTGCTCCAATGCAATAACGTCACCAACACTAATCAACACTTCAACGACATCAATTGACGGCACGTTACCAACATCTGGAACCTTAATTTCACACAACCTAGCCATAGTATTATCGGTCATATTCTTATCCTTCGATTAGATTAGCCACGGTGCTTTTGCATCTGCCACCAAGCCGTATTTGGCAATCGCCACATCAACTTTGGCAAGGTCAAACTGCCCCAGATCTGCCAGGCCCTTTAACGCGGCAACAGTAACATGGTAGCGGTCGACTTCAAAAAAGCGGCGTAAATTTTCGCGGGTATCGGAACGGCCAAAACCATCTGTACCTAAAACCGTGTAAGGGACAGCAATCAAACTGCGGATTTGTTCGGCAAAAGCGCGGGTGTAATCGGTTGCGGCAATAACTGGGCCGACCGTATTCGCCAAGCAATGCGTAACATGCGGTTGTTTGGGCGGTTCGGTAGGGTGCAGGCGATTCCAGCGTTCGCACAACTGTCCATCCCTGGCCAATTCAGTGAAACTTGGGCAACTCCATAAATCGGCCTCCACGCCCCAATCGTTGTGCAACAATTCGGCGGCAAACTCGACTTCACGGAAAATAGTTCCTGAACCCAGCAATTGCACACGCGGCGCTTTGCATATCCCGCCTTGACGGAAACGGTACATGCCTTTGAGTATATTGTGCTCCTCGCCTTTAGGCAGTGCCGGATGTTCATAATTTTCGTTCATCACAGTAATGTAATAGAACACATCTTCCTGTTCCACATACATGCGGCGTAAACCGTCCTGAATAATAACCGCCAATTCATACGAATACGTCGGATCGTAGGATACGCAATTAGGCACGGTCGCCGCCATCAAATGGCTGTGTCCGTCTTCATGCTGCAAGCCTTCACCATTCAAGGTCGTGCGGCCCGCCGTCCCGCCCATTAAAAAGCCGCGTGTGCGTTGGTCTGCTGCGGCCCAAATCAAATCGCCGACCCGTTGGAAACCAAACATTGAGTAGTAAATAAAGAATGGGATCATCGGTACATTATGCGTGGAATAAGACGTACCCGCCGCTATCCAGTCACACAAACCGCCCGCTTCGTTGATGCCTTCCTGCAAGACCTGCCCATGCTTGTCTTCTTTGTAAAACATCAGTTGATCGGCATCTTGCGGCGTATACAACTGACCGACTTGCGACCAGATGCCCAATTGCCGGAACATGCCTTCCATGCCAAAAGTCCGTGATTCATCCGGCACTATCGGCACGATACGTTTGCCGATGTTTTTGTCCTTAGCGAGAATATTAATTAACCGCACGAAAGCCATTGTGGTGGAAATTTCACGTCCTTCACCGCTGGCTTCCAGCAAGGCTTTGAAATCACTCAACACCGGCACATCCAGGGCATAAGATTTTGTTCTTCTGGCAGGCAGGTGACCGCCGAGTTCTGCGCGGCGTTTGTGCATGTACCCCAGTTCTTTCGAGCCTTCAGGGAAGGTCAGATACGGCAGCTCATGCAATTCGTCATCACTGACCGGCAAGGCGTAGCGGTCACGGAAATGGCCGAGCGAGCTGGGGCTCATTTTTTTCTGTTGGTGGGTGATATTTTGCGCCTGCCCCGAATCGCCCATGCCATAACCTTTGATGGTTTTAGCCAGAATTACGGTAGGCTGGCCTTGGTGATTAACCGCCGCATGGAAGGCGGCATAAACTTTGGCAGGATCGTGTCCGCCACGGTTAAGCTCCCAAATATCACGGTCAGACCAGTCGGCGACCATAGCCCTTAATTCGGGGCTATTGAAGAAGTGTTCGCGGACATAAGCACCATCTTTGGCTTTAAAGGTTTGGAAATCGCCATCAACACAACCCATCATTCGGGCAGCCAATAAACCCTCCTTATCCCGCGCCAGCAATGAATCCCAACGTTGCCCCCAAACCAGTTTGATGACATTCCAACCTGCGCCGCGAAATTCACTTTCCAGTTCCTGGATAATTTTGCCGTTACCGCGTACTGGGCCATCCAGACGTTGCAAATTGCAATTGACGACAAAAATAAGGTTGTCCAGCTTTTCGCGTCCCGCCATACCGATGGCGCCCAAGGATTCCGGCTCATCGGTTTCACCATCACCTAGAAAACTCCAGACTTTACGGCTTGAAGTATCAGCGAAGCCCCGATCTTGCAAGTAACGCATAAACCGCGCTTGATAAATCGCCATAATCGGCCCCAAACCCATAGAAACGGTCGGGAATTGCCAAAAATCCGACATCAACCAAGGATGCGGATAAGACGACAAGCCATTGCCATGCACTTCCTGACGGAAATTATCCATTTGCGCTTGAGTAAACCGCCCCATCAAAAAAGCCCGCGCATAATCGCCGGGGGTCAAATGACCTTGGGTATAAATCAAATCGCCGCCATGTTGATCGGAAGGCGCATACCAAAAATGGTTATAACCGACATCATATAATGTTGCCGCCGAAGCGAAACTGGCGATATGTCCGCCCACATTAGTATGTTTATTAGCCCTTAACACCATCATCATGGCGTTCCAGCGCACATAAGAGCGGATTTTTTGCTCTATAGTGGCATCGCCCGGAAACTGCGCCTGCCGCTCAACCGGTATGGTATTGAGATAGGCGGTATTGGCGCTAAAAGGAATGTCAAATCCTGAGTGCCGCGTGACGGCAACCAGTTGTTCAATCAGAAAATGTGCCCGCTCGCTGCCATCCTGTTCCAGCACGGCTTGTAAAGCCTCAATCCATTCCCTGGTTTCTGCAGGGTCAATATCATTCGGCAACTGCTCCCTGCGTTGCCCTACCTCCTGCATCCATGCAGTCGTCTGCCCGGTAATTTCTGAAATTAGGCTATTCATCATGGGTAATCCTGTTGGGTTTGATCCTGTGGGGGGTTGAACGTGTAACTCGATAGTGCATGGCTATAAAAGTCATTACTTGGAATATGTAGGTGATGGCGGCCTCATGCCGGACCCAACAATAATCGTGAAGGCCGAAAGGGCTGATAGCGGCGCATAGTATATACAAATGACAGGAATCAATGCACCCGTTTTAATTCATTGGCCTGTAAACAACGCGTTTAGTAACTATTCAGTCCCCCTCTTTGGAAAAGAGGGGTTAGGGGAGATTTTATTAGATAAATCCCCCTCTGCCCCCTCGCTTTGCTCTCCCCCTTTTTCAAAGGGGGAGGTGAATACTTACCGCGTTTATTGGGCCATTAAAAAACGGCTTTTCAATTAATTTAAAAGCCTAAAACTTAGGCTCAAACAGAGTTTCCGTTTTACTCTCTTCGATCCCAGTCTGCGCTTCAGAGACCAGTAGCGCGGTCATTTTATGAACAGGCAACGGCTGGCTGAAATAATACCCTTGAATAATATCGCAGCCACGATGCGTTAAATACATCAGTTGCTGTTCTGTTTCCACGCCTTCGGCAATAATTTTTTGCCCTAGCAAATGCCCCATTTGAATAATTGTAGCGGCAAGCCTTGCATCCTTCGACCCCATCGTCATTTCCCTGATAAAAGACTGGTCGATTTTCAAAACATCAATAGGTAAATTTTTTAAATAGGATAACGAAGAATAACCTGTGCCAAAATCATCAAGCGCTATTTTAATGCCCATTTTCTTTAAACGGTGCAATTGCAGCTCAATTTGTTTGATGTCACCAATCAGCTGGGATTCCGTCAATTCCAGCTCCAGATTCCCTCCATTTAACTGCGCCCCATCAAGCGCGTCCTCTACTGTTTTCAAAAACTGATCGTCAATGAACTGCCTTGCTGACACATTAATTGAGACCTGCCTTAACCCATAACCTTCATCCAACCATTTTTTAAGCTGAAGACAGGCTGTCCGCATAACCCACGCACCCATTTCGACAATAAGCCCGGTTTCCTCCGCAATCCAGATGAATTTATCGGGCGGTATCATTTTCGTCTCCCCGTCAGTGGCATGAAACCAACGGATTAACACTTCCGCCCCAAATATTTTTCTGCTCGCTGCGTAGTATTGCGGCTGGTAATACAGCCGTAACTCATTTTTTTCCATCGCTTTACGTAAATTAAACTCCATCAATAGCCGGTCTTGTGCGGCATCGGCATGATCCATGTTATAAAATTGATAGTTGTTACGGCCTTGCCGTTTTGCTTCATACATCGCAATGTTGGCGTTTTTTAACAACATCTCGGCGCTACTTCCATCTTCAGGATAAATGGCAATACCAATGCTTGCGCCAATAAAAACCTCGCGTTTATTTACATCAAATGTTTCCGACAATTTATGCAGCACTTCCCCTGCAATCAACGATGCAGAATACATCGTTTGTTCATGCGCTTTTTCATTTGATATCAACAAGGCAAACTCATCACCACCCAGCCGGGCAACGACATCCCGATTCCCCATTAACGACCGCAACCTGACCGCTGCCTCTTTTAGTAATTGATTACCCGCACCGTGACCAAGAGAGTCATTAACGGCTTTAAACCGGTCAAGATTGATGCAAAAAACGACAGCATGTAGCTGACGGTGTTTTGATTCCGATATAAACTGGTTTAAACGGTCAAAAAACATCGTCCGGTTAGCCAGTCCCGTCAAATCATCAAAATGGGCGATCTGCATAATGCGTTTTTCAGATTGCTTCTGGCGGGTAATATCCAGCAACGTGGCAAAATAACTGCTGTCCTGGTTATCTTTTGCTATCCCGGTAATATCCAGCTTTACTGGAAAGAGTTGGCCATTCTTGTGTCGGCATAGCAATTCACCCGTCCAGAAATATCCGTTGCCCGCATTTATAAAATCCCTGTGGGTCAACTCAAAACCGCCTTCTATCATAAAAGACAAGGGTTTATTTTCTATGTCATCAACAAGGTAGCCCGTCAATAGGGAAAACGCGTTATTAACCCCACTAATCCTGAAATTTGCGTCTAAAAAAGCGACATTCAGATGACAAACTTGCAACGTATTAGCCAGCCCGTCCGATTCAGGCTTTTCCCCTTGGTCAGCAAACCGTCCGGTAACAACCAGCTTTAACCGGTTTTGTCCGACACCAAACACCGGCGTCCTGGTAATTTCCAAAATCCCGTTATTCATGTCCGGGCCAGCAATTATCCTGGTTTCTTTTACCGGTCGCCCCAGATGCCATGCGCTTTTATCCTGAATAGCGCTCAATTTCAATGCCCGCGCATCACTCAGTGGGTACTGTGCAAGCTCATCATCCGTTTTGCCCAAATAGTCGGCATCCTGCAAATTAAAAACCAGCAAATAATTACGGCTAGCCCTCAGCCAATGTCCGTCCTTATCTTTTAAACAAAGGAAACCAGGCAAGTGCTCCAGCCAGCAGGATTCATCAAGACAATGGATTTCGGCCGGATTTTGATCTGGCGACATAAGCTGCTGAAGCTGGCCCCCCAGTGTTTTTCGATAATAAACGTGCATCAGTAAAAGGCTGGACAAACCATTAGACTTGTTTTAACTGAATATTAATATTTTTCAAACTGTTATATGTTTAAACCTTGTGGTGGTTTCGGAGTGAACTTTAAATTTGTACTCCATAATATATAAAAATCAATAGGTTAAAAATAGGCATCATTAAGTTTATTTTTCATTAACTCATTGATTAATAAAGTTAAAACAAGTC
>JAUYEP010000139.1 GCA_030689765.1 Methylovulum sp. | reverse complement strand
AGGCTCTGGATCATGTGCTTATTTTTGGCCCGCCCGGCTTGGGCAAAACCACGCTAGCCAATATAATAGCCGCCGAAATGTCGGTTAACATCCGCCAAACTTCGGGGCCAGTGCTGGAAAAAGCCGGTGATCTGGCTGCGTTGCTGACTAATCTGGAAGCGCATGATGTATTGTTTATTGACGAAATCCATCGATTGAGTCCGGCAGTCGAAGAAATTTTGTATCCCGCGATGGAAGATTACCAGCTTGATTTGATGATCGGCGAAGGGCCTGCCGCCCGCTCCATCAAACTTGATTTGCCGCCGTTTACCTTAGTCGGTGCGACGACCCGCGCAGGGCTGTTGACCTCGCCATTGCGCGACCGCTTCGGTATCGTCCAGCGCCTGGAGTTTTATACGATTGAAGAACTTTGCAGTATTGTGCTGCGTTCAGCGAAAATGTTGGGCATAGTCATGGAACAGCAAGGCGCGGTTGAAATCGCCAAACGCGCACGCGGCACGCCGCGCATTGCCAACCGCTTGCTGCGGCGGGTACGTGATTATGCCGAAGTCAAAGGCAACGGTGTTATCACCGAAGACACCGCGATGCTGGCGCTGGACATGCTGCAAGTGGACAGCAATGGTTTTGATGCGCTGGATCGCAAGCTGTTGCTGGCAATGATTGAAAATTTTGGCGGCGGCCCGGTCGGGCTCGACACGCTGGCTGCCGCTATCAGCGAGGAACGCGGTACGATTGAGGATGTGCTCGAACCGTATCTGCTGCAACAGGGCTTTATCATGCGTACCCCGCGCGGGCGCATCGTTACCGAAAACACTTATTTGCATTTTGGCTTGCAGCCGCCAAGACACTTAGGCGTTGCAACCGATTTATTTGACTAGAACATAATGACTTTCATTTGGCCTGTACGCGTTTATTATGAAGACACTGATGCCGGCGGCGTGGTGTTTTACGCCAATTACCTGAAGTTTTTTGAACGCGCCCGTACCGAAAGGCTCAGGGCAATGGGTTATGAGCAGGACGAATTGTTAAGTAAAGAAGGGCTGCTCTTTGCCGTGCGCTCTGTGCAGGTTGACTATTTGATCCCTGCCCGTTTTAATCAGTTATTACATGTCAGCGCAAAGGTCAGCGCGGTTAAGCGTGCCAGCCTGACCTTTGCACAAGAAATTACCCGTGGCGATGATAGGTTATGTACCGGCATGATCCGCATTGCCTGTCTGGATGCAGACACGATGCGTCCTAAAGCGATTCCTAAATACCTACTAGAGCAGTTAAAGCATGAACACTGATTTATCCATTTTCCGTTTAATCACCGAAGCCAGTTTTGTCGTCCAGTTCGTCATGCTGATATTGGCAATAGCCTCCATCGCATCGTGGACATTTATCTTTTCCAAACGCAAGGAGCTTAACCGGGCAATTGAAATTACCGACGAATTTGAAGAGCAATTCTGGTCAGGCATTGCCCTGGCTGACTTGTTCAGAAAATTATCGGCGAAAGATTTTGAACCGGAAGGCATAGAAAAAATATTCCTGGCGGGTTACAAGGAATTTTCGCGTATGCGCCAAAGCGGCAATGTGGAGCCGATGGTACAGGTGGAAAGCGCACAACGGGCAATGCGTATCGAATTGTCGCGTGAACTGGACAGGCTCGATGAACATCTGTCCTTTCTTGCCACCGTCGGCTCCACCAGCCCATACATTGGTTTGTTTGGTACAGTTTGGGGCATTATGAATTCCTTCATGTCGTTAGGGAATGTTAAACAAGCCACGCTCGCGCAAGTCGCCCCCGGCATTGCCGAAGCGCTGATTGCCACAGCGATTGGTTTGTTTGCGGCGATACCCGCCGTAGTTTCTTACAACCGATTCTCGACCCGACTGGATAGGCTAACAGGCCGCTACGAACTGTTTGTTGAAGAATTCGTGGTCTTATTACAACGGCAGGCACACAGCAAATGAGTTATGTCAGCAGAAAAAATGGCCGTAGAAAACCGATGTCAGAAATCAATGTCGTGCCTTATATCGATGTCACGCTGGTATTGCTGATTATTTTCATGATCACCACGCCGATGCTGCAAACCGGCGTGGATGTCGATCTTCCTGAAGCGGAATCAAAAACAGTGGCAGCTGAAGGCGAAAATAATCCGCCTATTGTCATTTCAATTAAGGAAAGCGGCGAATATTTTATAAAATTTAACTATCAGGACGACGCGCCGATCCAGCCCGAGGAAATTAATGCCCAAGTTATCGCGGTATTGAGCAACCAACCGAAAGCACAAGTTCTGATTAATGCCGATAAAGGCGTGGATTATGGCGCAGTAGTCACCGTCATGGCTGCACTAAAAAATGCCGGCGTACCTACTGTAGGGTTAATGACAAAGCCTTCCGAACAATAGTTAGATGGATACGCAAAAGCGCTATTCGCGCCCTTTTATACTGGCATTAACCCTGCACCTTACGTTGATAGGATTATTTGCATTAAGTGCGCTGATCAAACCTGTAAAACAGGAACCTTCAAAACCAGAGCCCGAAATCATTCACGCCACCATGTTTGATGCCGCCGAAATAGAGGCGCAAGAACAAGCCGTTAAACAAGCAGAAGAAGCGCAAGCAAAGGCCACAAGGGATAAAATTGAAGCGGAACAAGCCAGACAACGGGCTAAGATTGCAAAAGCTGAAGCGGAGCAAGCCGAATTAGAAAAGCAGCAAGCCGAAGCCGCTGAAAAGGCCAGGGCTGAAACTGCCGCCAAAGCGAAAGCCCAAGCCGACGAAAAGGCCAAAGCCGAAGCCGCCGCCAAAGCGAAAGCTGAGGCCAAGTCAGAAGCACAAAAAACAGAACTGGCAAAAGCTATCGCCGCCATTACGAAAAAAGTGCAAAACAGTTGGATACGCCCCGCTTCAGCCACTTCGGGTTTAGTATGTATCCTGGAAGTGCGTTTGATGTCAGACGGTACGGTTATTGATGCGACCGTTATTTCCAGCAGCGGTGATGATATTTTTGACCGCTCGGCGGAAAATGCCGTCAACAAGGCATCACCGCTACCCGTACCCAAAGATAAGGAACTGTTTGCCAAATCATTCAGGCCAATGAGGTTTAAATTCAATCCCGATAGAATGTAGGCTGGCTGATCTTTTGCGTACAATGAATAAACCTACGGAAAAAATATTTCCAGGCTTACTATGGGCATACAGTCCGTTACCAACCACTACCCGCTGAGTCACCAAGGTAAAAATCATGGTTTTTATTAGAAACATCTTGTTAGTTACGTTATTTAGTTTTAATGCGCCTGTCAGTTATGCTGCCCCTCTGACGATTGAAATTACCGAAGGCATAGAAAGCGCCTTGCCTGTTGCAGTGGTTCCTTTTGCATCATCAGGCGCCCCTGTTGACCTCAGCGCTGTTGTCAATGCAGATTTGGAACGTAGCGGTTATTTTAAAATGCTCGCCGAGCAGGCAATGACCAGCCGACCTAGCACGGCGGGGGAGGTTAATTTTAAGGAATGGCAAGCCTTAGGGCAGAATTATATGGTGGTCGGACGCGTCAATAACGCAGGCGGCCAATACGATGTCCAATTCCAGTTGCTTGACGTTTACAAAGGCGGTCAATTATTAGGCTACAAAATGGCATCGTCAGCCGCTGACTTGCGCCGGACAGCCCACCACATCAGCGATCTTGTTTTTGAAAAACTTACGGGCAAGAAAGGTGTGTTTAGTGGCCGCATTGCCTATATCACCAGTAGCGGTGCCGCTAAACACCAAAACCATCAATTACACGTTGCCGATGCCGACGGTTTTAACCCACAAACGATTGCCGGATCAGCTGAACCATTGATGTCGCCCTCTTGGTCGCCGGATGGAAAAAGAATCGCTTATGTCTCTTTTGAAAGAAAAACAGCAGCCATTTATATTCAAACCTTGGCAACAGGGCAACGCGAACGCGTAGCAGAATTTCCCGGCATTAACGGCGCCCCATCCTGGTCTCCAGAGGGCTCCCGTTTGGCATTAACCTTGTCCAAAGACGGCAGTCCCGACATCTATGTCTTGAACTTGGCAAGCCATTCCCTGCTTAGATTAACCAAAAACTTTGCCATTGACACCGAACCGTCCTGGTCACCTGATGGCAACAATATTATCTTTACCTCAGACCGGGGCGGCAAACCACAAATCTATATCGCCTCCAGCTCGGGCGGCGCAGAAAAAAGATTGACCTTTACCGGTGATTATAATGCGCGTGGCAGTTTTTCACCCGATGGCAGAAATATTGCCATGGTACACGGCAATGGCGGCAGTTACCGTATCGCCATCATGGATATGGCGACCCGGGCCATTAATGTCCTGACCTCAGGGCCTTCCGATGAATCCCCCAGCTTTGCACCGAACGGCAGCATGATATTGTATGCGTCTAAAAAAGGCGGCACAGGCTTCTTATCGGCTGTTTCAATCGATGGTAAAATGCAACAAAAACTGGTGTTTAACAGCGGCGAAGTCCGTGAACCCGCATGGTCACCTTAAGTTTTAGCAACACCGGTTTTTTATTAATCACTTGTCTTTGGGAATTAAAAATGAAATTGAATAACACAGTATTAGCGTTGGCTATCAGCACAATAATTTTGACCGCTTGCGCTGACACAGAGGACAAAGACCCAAGCTTGCTTGATGGTCAAGTAGGCACTAGCGGCATTAATGATGCTTCAACCAACGGTTTAAATAATGGTTCCGGTATTAATGGTTCAGAAATGGGCGGTTCAAACAGGTATGGCTCAGGCCAAGGCGGGGCCAGCAATCTCGGTCCAGAATTTAGCGATCCCAATAATCCACTGTCAAAACGCACCATTTACTTCATGTTAGATAGCAGCCAAGTGCAGCAAGATTTTGTGCCTGTCATTGCTGCTCACGCACAATATTTGCTGGCCAATCCCTCGCAACACATTACCCTTGAAGGGCATGGCGATGAGCGTGGCTCGCGTGAATACAATATTGCATTGGGTGAACAGCGTGCAAAATCGGTTGCCAATATGATGAAAATTCAAGGTGTTTCGGAAGGTCAACTAGGCGTCGTCAGCTATGGCGAAGAAAAGCCGGCAGCATTTGGTAGTGATGAATCTGCTTGGGAACAAAACCGCCGTGTAGAGATTGATTACTAAGGTAGATAAATGAAACATCGCTTCGTTTTCTTACTGTGCGCGTGTATTAGCGTTTATACAAATGCTCACGCACTACCTGAGGTTATTGATAATTCAGCCTATCCGCCATCGGCAATACCTGCGACTAGCGTCATCGCCGCCTCACCGTCAACAAATACACTTATTGAAATTACGGTACGCATGGAACAGTTACAGTCAGAAGTTCAGCTTCTGACTGGTAAGGTAGAGGAACAAGCTAACCTGATAGCCGAGTTAAAAAAGCATCAATCCACCCTATATTCAGATTTTGATGAACGGATACAACAGATTGAGAACAAAGCGAATGGCTCTGCTGCACCAGTGGTTTCTGAAAGCACTGAAATATCTGATACAGCAAGTGAGCCATCAGCAAAATCTATTGATGCGCAAGCAACCGAAACACCCTTATCAGAAAATGCTCCAACAGAAAAACCGGTAAATACCCCACCAAAAACCGAGGTCGCGCCAGTATCAGATGCTGAAAATCAGGACTATCAGCAGGCTTACATTGCCCTTAGAAAAGGTCAGACCAACCAGTCGATAGCTGACTTTAATGCTTATTTGAGTAAATATCCAAACGGAGGCCTAGCCGGAAATGCCCAATATTGGTTAGGCGAGGCGTATCGTGTCAATCAGGATAATGATGCGGCAAGAAAGGCATTTAATGATGTCATCGAAAAATACCCAGGCAGTGCAAAAGTACCCGATGCACTATTAAAGCTGGGTTATGTGGAAATGGATCAGAAGAATGCCGACAAAGCGCGTGAATATTTCACGCGTGTCACTACGGATTTTCCTGATTCGGCTTCTGCCCGTCTGGCATCAAAAAAACTGTTATTGCTTAATACTAATAACTGATGGCGAGTTCGTTACGAATCACGGAAATATTTTATTCACTGCAAGGTGAGTCTACTACGGTTGGCATACCTACTATTTTTATCCGGCTTACGGGCTGTCCATTAAGATGTGTTTACTGTGATACCGCTTACGCATTTATCGGGGGCAAAAAAATAGCCATCGATGCCATCATCAACGAAGTAGGGCAATACGGTTGCCGATATGTCACGGTAACCGGCGGCGAGCCTTTAGCGCAACCCGGCTGTCTTGAATTAATGACTAAACTGCTCGACAACGGCTATATTGTCTCGCTGGAAACCAGCGGCGCACTTGATATAGCCGACGTTGATACCCGTGTCATAAAAGTCATGGATCTTAAAACGCCCAGCTCAGGCGAGACCAGTAAAAACCGCTATGAAAACTTTAACTATTTAAGCCATAACGATCAAATCAAATTCGTCATCGGCAATGCTGAGGACTATGACTGGTCAAAAGCGGCGTTGACTGAACATAAGCTATCAGATAGGTGCGAAATATTGTTTTCACCCGTAATGGGCCAACAAAATCCAACCGAACTCGCCGAAAAAATACTTCAGGACAGATTACCCGTCCGTTTTCAAATCCAACTCCATAAACTGCTTTGGGATGATGCCCAAGGCAAATAATCACCACATGCAAAAAAAAGCCATTGTCCTTCTGTCGGGAGGATTAGATTCAATTACCATACTTGCGCTGGCAAAACAGCAGGGCTTCACCTGTTACGCATTAAGTTTTGATTATGGTCAACGCCATAACGCCGAACTTATCGCCGCGACACAAATAGCCCAAAATTATCAGGTAGCCGATCATAAAATCATTAAACTGGGCTTAGGTTCAATTGGTGGTTCAGCATTAACCGATGACCATATCGCCGTACCAAACACCTTGCAAGAAGGCATACCAGTGACTTATGTACCGGCAAGAAACACCATTTTTCTGGCTTTTGCTTTAGGTTGGGCAGAAGTCCTAAAGCTGCAAGATATATTTATTGGTGTTAATGCCATTGATTATTCAGGCTACCCCGATTGTCGGCCAGAATTTATCAAAGCCTTTCAGCAGTTAGCAAATCTGGCGACAAAAGCCGGTGTCGAAGGCGCATATTTCACAATACATACGCCACTCATTTCATTAAGCAAATCAGAAATAATTAAAAAAGGCACAGCACTAGGTGTGGACTATAAACATACCGTTTCGTGTTATTCCGCAGATGGGCAAGGCCGCGCCTGTAGAGTCTGCGATGCCTGCCGCCTGAGAAAAGCAGGCTTCGCTGAAGCGGGAATAATAGACCCTACGCAATATCAATAAAAGATATTGCCATAACTGGAAAAATACCTATAATAGGCGGTCTTTGTTGGGTCGCTAGCTCAGCCGGTAGAGCACCGCACTTTTAATGCGATGGTCATGCGTTCGAATCGCATGCGACCCACCACTTAAGTTACAGTAAATCAACCAGTTAGATATTTTTATCAACTGGTTTTTTTATGCCCGTCGTCAATCTTTCCATAATCTTTCCACATTTTAA
>JAUYEP010000130.1 GCA_030689765.1 Methylovulum sp. | reverse complement strand
GAATACTTTCACAGTCTCTTCCGCTTGGGGACGGGCACAAAATATTCACAAGTTTTATGCGCATCCCTAACTTTTCCATGGACACTGCCTTAGTTGTTTAGGTGGTGTTTTTGTTAGTGGACACGCCATCGTTTAAATTTTATTGTTCAAATGATGAAAAATTACTCCCTTTTGCTTAAACAATCCCTGCTTTAAAGGGTAATAATCACCATTGCTAACAAAACGCAGACTATTAGCAATTTAATGGGTACCTAATTTAGAGCGAACACTATAAATGATATTAAATTTCGCGAAGCTTGCAGTATTGTTTATTCTTTTCAGCTTTTCTGCCACCCCTGTTTTTGCTGCCAAGCAAGGCGAGGGCGTAATGACGTTACATTCGCTCTTAACACAGATGCTCAGTGACCATGTCCGCATTAAAACCGCCCAAGCTGAGGTGGAGGCGGAAATGCGGCGCATCGAAGTTGCCTTCGGTGGCTGGTTTCCAGATTTGGATTTGACGGTTAACTCCGGCAATCAGCAGCATACCCGGATAAATACCGAGGATTATTTTGCCAGTGCCAGTGTCAAGCTGACCCAGTTATTATGGGATTTTGGCGCCGTCAATGCGACCATCGAAAAAGCGCGGCTGAAGCTGCTTTTGTCTGAACTTGAACTTCAAAAAATTAAGCAAAAGTTTATTTTGGATGCCGCTTCCAGCTATATAAATTTATTTCGGGCCCATCAAGCCTTGGAATTTACCAAGCAATCAGAAAGCAACATCCGCAACCAGACCGGTCTTGAAGAAGCGAAGGTAGCTAAAGGCGCCGGTTATTCCACTGACGTGCTGCAAGCCAAAACGCAGTTAGCCGCTGCAATAGCCCGGCGTTTACGCAATGAAGAGGCGTTAATCCAAGCCGGCAATTCGTTTCAAGAGTTTTTTGGTTTTATACCTAAAGACCTTTCCAAATTACAAGCGGTAAGCTTAAAGTCAGTTGCAGAATTACCGGAAAACCTGTCTACACTCATTGAATTGGCCAATAGCAATAATTTTGATATCCGCACTGAGCAAATTAAATTGGCATTGGCAAAAAATGATGTTGAGTCCGAACGCTATAACCGTTTATATCCCAAGATTAATTTAAGCGTTGAAGAAATGTTGCAGCAAAATGCGCGTGGGACGCAATGGGCAGGCCAAACCAACGACATGGTGGCTAAAGTTGAAGTTAAGATGCCGTTTAACTTAGGATTTGTGGCCTACGATAGCATTCGCGCTGCAGAGCTGGATGCCTCCTCCAAGCAAAATGAACTGTACGATACCCGGATCATTGTCGAGCGTAAAAACCGGAGTGCTTTCCAAAAGCTGAAAACAGCCCGCTTAACCGCAGAATCCCTACAGGAACAGGCCGATATTGCCGAAGCGTTTTTGGAACTGGCCCGTATTGAGCGGCAATTGGGCAACCGTTCGTTAATCGATATCCTTTCTGGCGAAGTGTCGCTTATTAATGCCCGCAGTGATGCCATTTCTGCGCAATACGATGCGACGCTGGCAATATTGTCGCTATTGGAAGTGATTGGCGCCTTACAGCCGGACATTTTTGGCGAACCAATACAGAAAGCAACGCATTGATGTCATTTAATTTTACTTATGAGTGAACTTCTGCTGCGCTTAGGCGCGTACCGGTTATTGACTGTCGAATTAGTCCTCGCCTCTTTTTTTGTCAATCTGTTGAGCCTGGCCTCTTCCATTTATGTGATTCAAATATTTAACCGTTATATTTCTTATGGGGTTGACGCCACGTTGTTCACGTTGACAACTGGGGTTTGTCTCGCCTTATTTTTTGAATTCAGCTTTCAACGGGTGCGCTTAAATTTAGCTGAATTGGTCGGCAAGGAACGCAACCAGCAATTGATATCCAGTACGTTCAACAACCTTACCCGCATTAAAGCCAGTGCATTACAACGCTTATCTTTTTTTCAGCGCCAAGAAATCATACAAAGCCCCGATATCATCGCGGAAGCCTATTGCGCAGCAAATTTAACAACTATTTTAGATGTGCCTTTTATTGTTTTATTTCTTATCGCCTTGTTTTTTATTTCACCACTATTAGGCTTGATTACGATTTTTTTTATCGCTGGCCTTTTTATTTTCAGCATCATCAATCAACGTCATTTACGTAGCAATTTATCAACGCTTAACGAGCTGTCTAACAAAACCAAAAACATTTCCCATATCGTTAATCAAGATATTGATACGATTCGCTTATTCGAACAAAACCAGAATACCCGCAAGTTGTTTGAACAGAAGTCTAAAGACCTTCAGCTCATTAAGGCCAAGATTGCCAGCCTTCAAAACTTGACGCAAACCATTATGAAAAGCGCCCAGGCGTTGTTGGGCATAGCCATCTATGCAACCGGAGCTAATCTTGCGGTTCATGGTGAGCTGGATATAGGTATGCTGATTGGCGCCAACATTCTCGCTTTGCGCACCTTGTCACCGATAACCCGTTTTGTCCAATTAGGCGAAATTTTTGCAAAAGCCGAGCAGGCGTTGGAGCGTTTACAACGTTTTGCGTTACTTGAAACCGAACGTGATGGCGGTAGTGCGTTAACAAACTTTAGTGGTTCGGTTATTTTTAAAGATGTGGCGTTTACTTACACCGATGCCCACACGCCGATTTTTGAGTCGCTTAATTTGGAAATTCCCGCCGGAACGGTTCTTGTCGTGACTGGCGGCAACAGTTCCGGCAAAACCACATTAGTACGCCTGATCGCTGGGTTGTTAGAGCCGACACGTGGGCAAATCCTGGTGGACGGTTTGATATTACAGCAACTGGCGCCAAACTGGTGGCGCTCACAGCTTTGTTACTTGCCCCAAAATGCAAATTTTTTACCGGGCACGATACGGGACAACCTGCTTAATACCAACGCCAGGTTAGATGATGCCCAGCTTAATACCCTTATCACCGAAGCTGAGTTTGCCGAATTTATTGATAAAAGCCCTGATGGCATCAACACCTTAATCATTAATAATGGCGACCAACTGACGTTTGGACAGCGCCGCCGCTTTGCTTTGGTACGGGCTTTAGCCAGTTATGGGAAATTGGTGCTTTTTGACGAACCCACCGAAGGCTTGGACAAAAAAGGCTGCCATGCCATCTATAAATTATTAATCAATCTGTCCCGAGAAGGGCGCACTTTGGTTGTTTTTTCGCAAGATCCGCAAATCATCCAAGGCGCGCCGCTGATCCTCGACTTGGACATCAAGCCGGCACCCCGGTTGGTCCATAATAATCCGGTGGCTAAACAATGATTGTTGACCTTATAAGCAGGTATGCAAAACCGCTAGTTGCGGTTAGCTACACTCCTTCCCGCGTTTTTTTATGGTTATTTACCGCCTTAATCACCAGTTTTTTTATCTGGGTGTCTTACAGTCCTTTGGATATTGTCAGCCGCGCGTTAGGCGAGGTGATACCCGCTAGCCAAGTTAAAACGGTACAGCATTTAGAAGGCGGCATTATCCGCGAAATTTTAGTGCGTGAAGGCGAGCGGGTCAAACAGGGCCAAAAATTGGTCACCTTAGAATCAACGGGCAATATGGCTGATGTCAACGAACTGACTATTCGTCTACGTGCGGCGCGAATCAAGGCCATACGTTTGAAAGCCGAAATCACTGAAAAGCCAGTATTAAATTATCCCGATGAACTTGGCGACAAAACCGATGAAGTCATCGCCCAAAGCATAGACTTGTTCAACACACGCCAGAGCCGCTTAAAAAATGAAATGGATGTGCAGCAACAGCTCATTGCCCAATATCAGTATCAGCTTCAGGAAATTAGCGCCCGTTTAACGGCAAACAGAAAAACGCGGCAATTGCTGGGTGAAAAAATCGGTATCAGTGAAGGGCTATTAAAATTGAACATCAATAACCGCATGAACCATATTGCGCTATTGAAAGAATCCAGCGACTTGGATGGGCAAATCAACGAAGCGCTGGCGACCGAAAAGCGTGTTGCCGCTGCCATAGGGGAAGCAGGGAACCGATTAAAATTGGTAAAAAATTCTTTTATCGAAAAAGCCAGGGAAGAGTTGCGTGATATGGAAAACACCATTGAAATGCTCAACAGTAAACTGCAAAAAGACGAAGATAATTTACGCAGGATGGTATTAAAAGCACCCGTGGACGGCACAATCAAATCACTTTTTGTCACCACGTTAGGCGGAATTGTTGCCCCGGGCGGTGCTGTGTTGGACATTGTGCCGAGTGATGACCGCTTGATTGTCGAGGCTAAGTTATCTACCCAGGATATCGGTTATGTACACATAGGCCAAAAAGCCAAGATCCGTTTGACATCATCAGATGCAAGCCGGTTTGGGCATATTGATGGCGAAGTTATCAACATTAGCCCGGACACCATCACGACCAAAGAAGGTGCGGCGTATTACAAAATTAAAATCAGCGCCGGGCAAAGTTTTTTTAAACATCATAACGAACGCTATGATTTGTATTCTGGCATGTTAGTGCAATGCAATATTATTACCGGTCAGCGGACGGTTTTGGATTACTTAATCGAGCCGTTTCTAAGCCAGTTAAACACGCCTTTAGGGGAAAGATAAGCTGTTGTTGCTTACAGCCGATATATCGATTTCAAAACTGGTGGTGTTATAATCAGCCAGGATAAGCAGAGGCAGCATGCTAGACCTAAAAATCACCATAAACACATGTGCCAGTTTTTCAATTCACTTGGAAAAACTAGGGTTGTTTTGTGGGATGATGGGGTTTTTTTCAAGCCGTAGAAATCGACAGAATTCATGGGGAAGTAGTGTGGCTATTGGCGAAGGTATTGCTGGTAACGTGACGTTTGCAATGATAAACCGACACAAGGCTAGCCTATTCAATTATGCCTAACCACTTGCAATATTGACGCGATTTAACAGGCTATCCCATCGAATTATGTGTGCTTTAATGATTGAGTTGGTAGTTTCACCCCTGCTAAGAATGAAGGAAATTTAATAAATGTCAGAAAGAAAAAAACTAATTCTAATCATTGCAATGGTTGTTGTGTCAAGTGCCATTATTTCATCCATTGTTTACGGGATCTTGTTTAAGGAAAGCAAACATAATGTTTATATTGGAATTGTCACTTCAAATAAAGGTTATCAAGAATCAATAAAAAATGGGATAGATTTATTTATTAAAAAAATTGATAAAACAGCATACGTTAATCCTAAAAACATCAAATTAATACCATTTGACGCATTTAGCCCAGAACTCATGGCAGAGGTAAACGATTTTGTGCAACAAAACGATGTTATTGGTTTTATTAGCCATTCAGATTTTACTACCACAAAAGCAATTTCCGATAAGCTAAAAAATAAAACCCATTTTATTAATCTTGCATCCATAGACAACACCTTTTTTAAGGATAACCCCCAATATTATTCAACTGTATTCAATGAAAGCAAGCAGGCTAAATTTATTGCCAATTATGCACGCAATGTGTTGGGATTAATGATTATAACCATAGTCCATGACAATACCGAACACGGCATGGCTATGGCGAAACAATTCGGTGAAGTTTATGAACGGTTTGGTACAAAGATTCATTACACATTTCCTTACGATAAAATTAACGGGGCCAATTCAATTGGGCAGTTAATTGATGGAATTAAAGACAAACAAGATTTAGGCACTATTTTTTTTATTGGTTCGGCATCCGATTCAGCAAGTTTTGTAGTTCAAGCCCGTGATGCCAATTTAAAAAATAAAATTATTGGGACAGATGTTGTTGCCACCCATGCTTTCAATAAATTGCTGGCTGATATTGCAAAAAATAAAACTGACTTAGAGCGTTACACCAATGAAATAATATTTCCAGCACCTTTGTTATTTGATACCGCAGGTTCCCAAGAACAACAATTTAAAAACGACTATCTTCAGCATTACGGTGTTTATCCGGATTGGGTGTCAGCTTATGGCTTTGATGCCGCAAAATTATTGCTTAATGAAGTTTTGAAACAAGCATTACCTTCTGGAAATATTGAAAAAAATGCGATTTCAAAATATATTTCAGGACTAAGTTCTTCCGGCAATATGTTAAGTGGCGCTACGGGTGACACTTGGTTCAACGAGGATAGGGAAGCACAAAAGACCATACAAATCGGCATTTTTGATGGGCATAATATTGTCGCGGCGCCAACCCAATTGCAAGCCATTAAATTAAATAGTTCAGTTAATTACCTCGACGAGCTAAAGTCAGGAAAAATGCTCTATGTCAATGACCGGTTTATGTATAAGACAAACGTTATCTATACTGGCATAGAGCTAAATGATATTAGCAAGCTTGATATGAAAAATAACACTGCAGAACTGGATTTTTCAATTTGGTTTCGCTACCGTGGCAATTTTGATCCGGCAGAACTATTATTTATGAATGCGGCATCGGATTTATCTTTGGATAAGCCGCTTCAAGCTTATGAAAAAGATGGGGTGATGTTTAAGCGATATAAGTTAAAACACGAGTTTAAGATCGATTTTTCCGCACAAAAATTTCGATACGGCAGCCATGTGCTTGGTATCTCATTCCGTCATAAAAATTTAAATAAGAACAATGTCATTTACGTCATTGATGATTTGGGGATGAATTTCAATGCCGGCACTAGCTTAAAAGATAAAGTTATTTCAAATCATGTGCTTAATTTGTTCCCGGACTGGAAGGTCATTGCTGCGCAATTCTTTCAGTCAATCACCGTTATTCCAACATTTGGTGAGCCCACTTATGTTGGATATGGCGCAATTGGGCCAGATTTTTCCAAGATTGATTATGAGGTTTTAATTGCCGAAGACCGCTTCAATCTAAATGATTACGTTAAAGCGGTCTATTTTATATACATTGGGATATTTGGTTTGCTGGGAAGCATAGCCGCACGGATGATTGAGCATAAATATAATTGGGCGAATCATCCCCATGCAACGGGTCGAAAAGACCTCGGTTATAAAGATGAGGTGATTTTCTTCTGGCTAGCGTCTGCTTGGGTCATGCGGGTCGTGTTTTGGTTCATTACCTTGCTGTCAATTGGTAATTTGGCCATTGAAATTGCAATTGATGAAGGCTTGTCAAATTATAATATTGATCTGATTGTATTGGCTTACCGCATGCTATGGTGGATTCTTTCTGCGGTACTGACTGTTCTGGCATTAAGCCTCATTTTATGGGGGCCACTAGAAAAAAAATCCCAACGTAAAATACCCGGCCTCATCAAACATTTCACCACTGGCATTATTTATTTATTATATATATTTTGCATTATCGCCTTTGTGTTTGATCAGCCTTTATCAAGCCTATTAGCGACCAGCGGATTATTTGCAATGATTCTCGGCTTAGGTGTGCAAAGCAATATTGCTAATATTGTTTCAGGTATTGTCGTTAATTTGGAAAAACCCTTTACTATTGGCGACTTTGTAAAAATCAAAGGGTTTGAAAGGGTAGAAGTTATTGATATAACTTGGCGCTGCTTGAAAGTTAAGGATGCGTATAATGTTATCAGCATACCCAACAGCAGCGTTGCATCATCCGAAATTGTCAATTATTCAGAGAAGTTCTCAAAATTTGAAATTAAATTGTATGTTTCACCGAACTATGAACCCGAATTAATACTTGATCATATAAAATTGGCTTTGGCAAATGCCAAAGGGATTCATGACATTAAACCCCCTGAACAATTTTTTAATGGCATTGTTTTGATGGACTCCTCTGCAATAGCTGAATATCTTATTTCTTTTAGTATTTATGAATATAAAAAACATAAAGCATGTAGGGATGAAATATGGAAAGCCATTTATCATGAATTCAACCAATCTGGGATAAATTTTGAAGCGGCTAAAGAGCAATCCCCACTCTAGGTTTACACATATCTAACGGATTGGCTTTGTTTAATTAAGGCAAGCATTGCGGCAAAGATTGCCGTAATGGTAACGTAACAATTGACCTTTCCTGTTTATAACCATTTGATTACTAATGGGCAATAAAGGGTCAATTAGCTTAAAGCGTACAGAAACTATATTCAGATAACAATACTATGTTATTGTTTACTAGATGGTTTTTAGTTTGGTACATTGCGATGTTGGGGCAATTTGACCGTGGTTGGTATAGAGCCTTTGCAAGGTGTTGACCAGTAAAGTTATGTTTTTAACTTGGAAATTTGATGCGTTATCAGTCTGTAAAGGGCTGGCTAAAAATTTTAAAGTGCTTTGTTAACGACCAAATTAGTTTTAATACATTTCAAATAGGCGATGCCTAATTGTTGAACATAAATCAAACTACAGAAAAGCGTTTTTATAGCCTAATATATCCATGAAAAATACATCAGAGCCTTTTATTACCCGATACCTAGCTTCAATCATAACTTTGTTATTGATATCTTTGCTTTTATTAGCGTTTTTCTGGACAAATATTGTTATTACAATTAGGCCTGGCGAGGTAGGGGTTTTATTTAAACGTTTCGGACAAGGAACGGTTGTTGATAAGGTTTATCAAGAGGGATTAATAATTATTTTCCCCTGGAATATTATGTACAAGTATGATACCAGGGTTCTGCAGCATCAATACACGATGACATCATTAACCAAAGAAGGCTTGAAAGTAGAAATGGAAATTTCTATCCGCTACTATCCTGAACTGGAAACCGTAGGCGTTTTACATCAACGTATTGGGCCTGATTATCTGGAAAAAATAGTAATTCCTGAAGTGGCTTCAAATGTCAGGGAGCAGGTTGGTCATTTGGGTGTTGAAGATCTTTATACGCCAGACCCTGCTATTCTGCAGGAAATAGTGAACCGTACAATAGATCAGATGGAGCGAAATTATATTACGATTCAAGATGTGGCAATTTTGCGTATAACCTTACCAAAATCAATTGAACAGATAATTGAAAAGAAACTTGAGTATAAAGAGATTGCCCAAACCTACCAATATCGATTGGAAGGTGAAAAATTAGAGGCCGAACGTAAATTGACCGAAGCCAAGGGCATTCAAGCTTTTAATGAAACTGTAGCTAAGTCCCTTACGTCGGATATATTAAAATGGCAGGGCATTCAAGCGACCGTAGCCCTTTCCAATTCAAGCAATTCAAAAATCGTTGTTATTGGCAACAATTCAAAAGAAATGCCGATCATTCTAGGCGGCGACTCTGACGTGCCGAAACGCTAATGAAGAACAGACATATATTACTATTGTTAATCATAGGAATCGCAATTACATCCCCTGTGCGGTTATTGTTAGGCCACTTTTCCACCTATGAATACTCATTAAATAAAAGACAGGAACTGGCAAAAAATGAGACTGGTGATATTGATATTGCAGTGATGTGGAATAATGCCCATTTTGGAGATAGTTTTGAGCGTGGCGCTAATTTAGCATTAGAAGAAGAAAATAAGCGGCCTTTTACCTTCACCAAAGATAAAGGCAGACAGATACAAAAGAAAATAGTTTTGCATTATTTTAATGCTGAAAAGGCCGACAATAAACAGATGTCGGAAGGCATTGCGTATGACCGTAAGATAGTTGCCGCAATAAGCGCTCAAGAATCAGGTGAAGCACTGGATACATCAGTGCTTTTTGAACAGCATGGGATTGTATTTATTTCTACATTTGCAACCGATCAGCATTTAACAAATCATGGGTTTAACTATACCTTTAGTACGATACCCGTTGCAGTTGAATATGCTAAGGCTTTAGTGGATTTCACTGAATTTAAGGGCTATAAAAAAATTGCTTACCTCTATCCAAGGGAGGGGCTGGGGGCGCTTAACTTTACCATTAGTTATAGCACTATGTTGTTTAACAAAGATATCCACGTTGTTACATCAAATTCATTTGATTCACGGCAAGAAGATTACCGGCAATTGATCTATAAATTATTGGAGCATCCCGCCGATGCAATTCTGTTTTTGGCAAAAGGAAAAGTAGCCGCAAGAATGATTAACCAATTACGGTCTATGGGGATAGATAAGCCCGTAATGGGTTACATTGGGTTAGACGATCTTGATATATGGGAGGCTTCTGAGGGTAAGTCGTATAACACTTTTGTGGCATCGACATTTGAGGCAATGACTGAGGAAGATAAAGCTTTAGAGTTTTATAGCAAGTTCTACGCAAAATATGGCTATTATCCTAACTATCTTGCAATACAAGGATATAATGCTTTGAAGATGGTTGCTGCCGCTATAAGAAAAGGCAATTCCAGTATACCTATAAATATTGCAGGGACGTTAAAATACCATTTTAAGGGCGAATATAAGGATTATTATTTCAATAGCTTAGGGCGTATTGAAAACGAAAAAATAATTATTAAAGAAATGAAAAACGGCGAGTTTTATAACACTTTAAGACCGGAGTAGGAATATGATGAGTGGTTTAATTTATGTTTTAGCGTGTTTTATTATCGCTTGTTTTGGAATTAAAAGGAAACTGGGGTTTTGGGGTTATTTTTTTGGTTCTTTATTTTTAACCCCTTTTGTGGGTATCATTTTAGTTGCTGCTTCTGGAAAACCTTTTAAAGAAGGTTGGTGGGGAAAAGATCGCCGATCATTATAGTGACAAACAAGATTCTTCAAAAGAAGAAATGAGATGGCATCAATCCGCTATAGCTGAAACGGCTTTCTGTATTTAATTGTCTTGTTAATGGGGGCCGCTATTGTTGCTTGCAACTGCGGTTTAATTGAGGTGTTGGTCATTTAATGGTCTATTTTTTGTGCTTTCTTCCTCTATTTAGCTAAAGTAGTATGATGGTTTCTCGTTAGTGGCGCTTAATCGCCAAATTAATGGCTAGCAAAGAATGGATAGGTTCGTACTTAACTACCCATTTAGTATCTTAGTTGTGCCTATTGACTATTTCTAATAGGTGTGGGTTTAATCAATATTTCAGTTCTTATGTAAAGTGTAGTAAAATGCGGGTGCTGTAAAAGCAACTCATACTCATTTTGGAGGCTATCATGGTTGAAAATAATATTGCAGAAAACGAAAAACTTGAAGAAGCGCAAGAGATTGTGCAAACCAGCATGTATTATGCTATGGGATTAGGTATTGTCCCTGTCCCTATTTTTGATTTTGTCGCTGTTTCTGTCGTGCAGTTAGATATGCTCAGACGTTTGTGCAAGCTGTACGAAGTAAAATTCTTGAAAGGTAAAGGCAAAAACATTTTAGGCGCTTTAGTCGGTGGTGGTTTTTCAGCTACTGTATCGCCCTTACTTGCAAGCCTTGTTAAATTAATTCCTTTGGTAGGTACGACTTTAGGCGCATTGAGCATGCCAATCCTTGCCGGTTCATCAACTTACGCTGTAGGCAAAGTGTTTATCCAGCATTTTGAATCAGGCGGTACGTTTTTAGATTTCGACCCTAAAGCAGTCAAAGAATTTTATGCCGAAAAGTTAAAAGAAGGCACTGTTGTCGCAGCAAAAGCAAAACCAGCAAATGCTTAATACAGAAGCTTGGCAATACTAAGAAAAGTTGTTTTCCTTAGCGTTTTAAATATACTTCGCACAGACTTGTGTTTGTTCTTACTAGCTGCGTTAGCTTGAAGGTTAGGTAAAGAACATAAATACAGTGTGTGTGAAGTATATCTTAAGTTAGAACCACTTTTTGATTGATACTGGCTCCCCCGCCGCACAATACTTTTTAAGCCGTTCTATCTGTCAGGATTAAAATAGCCTTGGCATTGATAGGTCTGCAAGAAATAAATCCTCCAGCCACTCGTTGTTCCGCCTTAACAACTCAGGACTACCTGGTCTACAAAGCTAAATTTTATCCGGTTAATGACCGTTTAAAGCACTTGGCGTCGCACGCTAACTGCTTTAAAGTCTAGGCTCTATATGGGTTTTAGGGTTTTCTTAACTAAAACAGCCTGTAAGGAAGACAGCAAGCTTTTACCGCATTTTCTGACATTTGCACCGATACAACCAGCCCTCCATCCGGTCATGCTGACCAAGCTCTTTTTGTATGGCTACCTGAACGGCTTGCCAGGCAGCCGTAACCTGGTAGTGATTTGACTGGCCGGTAACCTGCAACCCAGCCTATGCAGCTAACCGGTTAAAGCATCAGTCTTGGCCGCCATGATAAAATCATTGACATGTAATCCTTTTATCTTATGGGTCCACCAACTCACCGTTACTTTGCCCCATTCCGTTAAAATTGCCGGATGATGGTTTTCTTGTCCGCAGAGTACGCCGATTTTATTAGTAAACGACAAGGCATCTTCAAAGTTATTGAACTTGAAAGTTTTTTGTAAGCGCCTTATGCCATCTATTTCAATCAGCTCCCATCCCTGTAATTGCGGCATCAATTCGTCAATTTCTGTCTGGCTCGCCAGCGGGGCGCCAATTCTGCATATTTCACACGATTTACTTGTCAGCTTAGTCATAAACTACCCCCTTCGGTTAATTAGTGCCCTTCTTGATTATGGTTTTAGGCGAAGTGCCGCCCCTACATGATTAAACATGAAAATACTGTAAGTCAAACTTTAAACAACTTAACCCATTGCACAAACTGTTTAAGGTCTTCTGGTGTTGATACTCTGCCATAGCGTAATTTGATAAAAACATCGGTGATTTGCCCGATTTCGCTAGAGCGTTCAGGCAGCTTTGCTTTAACCCGTTCTGCAAAATCCCTTTCCCCTTCGGCGACATCCCTCGTTAAGCCGCGTTTGGCGAGTTTTTGACAAAACCGGTTATAAATTCGCAAGATGCGGTCGGTAGCTTTTTGTTTTTGACGCAGTAACATCCAACTGAGTATCGCGGTTATCACGCCGATACAGCCTATCATCCAGTACATCATCAGCTTGATGTTGTCCACGCCCAGTGATGACAGGAATTTCGACTGGTTCAGGCTGTTGTAGTTGATGACCCAGCGCTGCCAATTGTAATCGACATTTCTCCAGAGTTGATGCGCTTGTTTTAGCCAGCGGGAAGCCGTCAACGCATTGTCGCTAACGGGGGCAAAACGGATCACGCTGCCGAGCGCCAGTTCATCAAGGTTGAAATTTTTTTCTATGCGTTCGGGTGCGATGGCGGCAGTGGGGTCAACCCTGACCCAGCCTTTGTTTTCCAGCCAGACTTCCGCCCAGGCATGGGCGTCGGCTTGCCTGATTTCTAGGAAATTGCCGACGGTGTTGAATTCACCGCCCTGATAACCGGTCACGACCCGCGCTGGAATGTTTGCAACGCGCATCAAGTACACGAAGGCAGAGGCATAATGGCTGCAAAAACCGTAACGGGTTTCAAACAGAAACGTCTCAATCGGATTCTGTTCCATTTGCGGTGGCGTTAATGTGTAATGGAAATCTTCTTTTCTGAAATGATTAAGCAAGTGTTTGATGAATTGTTCAGGCGGGATGCTAAATCCTTGCAATTGTTCGACAAGCATCTTGATTCTTGCCGATGGTGCGCCTGGCATTTGTGTTGCGTTTTCGTATTCGGTACGGGTGATAAAACCGGTGTTGTAATCAGGATAAGAGACCACTTTATATTCAGCGCGTTTATCGGGGTTTTCCGTCGAAATCAGTTGGTAATGGGCGTTGCGGCTTAGCGGCTGGGCGTATTCCGTCGGCAAGTCCAGCGCAAACACCCAGTTTTTATCGTGTGGCTCCATCAATAAAGTGTATTGATAGCGCAGGCCTTTAAATTTTGGCTGATCCATGAATTTTTCAAAATCCCTGTTTGCAGAGCGTGTCCAGCGCTTGCCGTCGGTATGCGCTAAGACTGGGCCGCGCCAGTAGCGCTGTGCTGGCGGCGGCATGTCGCCTGCAAATTTCACGCGGAAAACCAGTTCGTCCGATAAGCCTAAATCGCTGATTGAACCGGGTTCCATGCTGTCGCTTAAGCCCGATCTGGATTGCTGCTTGTCATTAAGTAGCATCCAGCGCGGCGCTTCAACACGCGGAAACAAGATGAACAGCACAACTGCTATCGGTAATGCCTGCACAACAATGACGCTTGCGGTTTTTAACGCGACGAATGGCTGCGGGTCGCGGCTGTTGATACAGACCAGGGTTGCCAGCAAGGCGCAGCAAACTATCAGGATATAAGCCGCCATCAATAGGTTTTGTTCGTATAAAAACTGGGAGGCGGCAACAATAAACGCCAGAAAGCTGATCAGATATAGATCCCGCTCGCTTTTAATCTCCATTAATTTAAGGCTCAGCGCAACCAAAAACAATCGCGTTCCGGCATCACGCCCGAATAAGCCCTGATGCTGGCTGTACAGCAATGCGATACCGCAGACGCCCAATAACAGAAGCAGCCATTTGCCTGGCAAATATCCGGGTTCCCATAAACCAATAAAGCGCCAAAATAGCAGCACATAGAAAAACACAAAAATGCTGGTCGGAATATGGCTGATATGTGGAAAAACAATCAGTCCGATGGACGACAGCAGAAAAATCAAAACATTGGGATGAGCGTTCATGAGATTTTTTAGGTCCATTCTAAAACAGCGCCAAGGCTTCCAGGCACATACTGGAATGCAATGCACCGCAATCCGGCGGCAACCTTAAGCCTGGCAGCACAAAACCATAACGGACGCCGACCCGTTCAGCATCGAGCACCCAGCGGCATAGCTGGCTTAAGCGTTCTTCTGTGGAATGCCCGTGGGTTTGGTCATAATCCAGCCAAAGGTCTGCCGAACTGCCGCCACTGTATTGTTTGCTGAAAACGCCCAGACCTTTCGCAAAGGCTTTCCAGTGGATATGTTTGATCGAGTCGCCTGCCTGATAGGTTTGTAATCCATAAAAATCATCGGCGCCTTTTTTGCTGAAGCCCTGTTGCGGCTCTACTGGGGCGGTTTGTGGAAAAGGGCTTTCCTGCAAGGCAGGTTTCGGGTAGACCAACACTTTAAGGTCAAAACGTATCGGTGACCAGGCACGGAACAGGCCTAAAGGATAAGTGCTGGCAACGGTCACTTTACCGGCCTGATGCCAGCCCCGTTTTTTGGTGGTTGAATATAGCGTTACAGAGGCCTTGCCGTGCGCGGGTATCATCAGATATTCGCCCGCTTCCAGCGTTATCCGTACATGGTGGCGTGGCGTATCGCCGGGGTTATTGATATGTAACGTAAAACCGGCGGCTTCGCCAGCAAAAACCGCTTTTGTCTGGCCTTTTTGCAAACTCAATCCGAATAGGGATTTAACCGTGTGCAGGATCGTGATGAAAAACACACTCGCCAGTAAAAAAGTCAGCAAATAGGCCAGATTATTGTTATAGACAAAAGCAATCAGAAATAGCAAGGACAGCAATACCACAAACCCCAGTCCGCGCTGTGTTGGCAAAATAAAAACGCGGTTGTGATTTAAAACATAAGGCGCAATGGTAGCCTGCTCACCGATAAAAAAGCGGTGCGACATCACGCGTTCTTTCAGGGCAGGCCATTTCAATGGATGGCGACCTTTAACAATGGCGCGATGGTCGCATCGGAATTAGGGTTGCCCGAGCGCAAACGGTGTCCTGCGACAGCGGCGAGCACGGCTTGTAAATCCTCTGGAATGACCGCATCCCGCTGCGCCATAAACGCCCAGGCTTTTGCCGCCCGGAGTAAAGCCAGGCCGCCTCGGGGCGATAGGCCGCAAGGATATTCGGATGACTCACGGGTAAACACAATCAGCGCCTGGCAATAATCGAGCAAGGCATCCGAGACAAAAACTTGCGTTACCGCGTGTTGTATTTTTTGCAAGGCTTCAGGCGGCATGACAACAGGCAAGGTTTCAATCAAACGATGCCGATTTTCCCCCGCTAATAATGTCCGTTCTGCGGCGGCATCGGGATAGCCCAGTTCAATACGCATCAAAAACCGGTCCAGTTGTGACTCCGGCAACGGGAACGTGCCTATTTGATGCGAGGGGTTTTGCGTGGCGATCACAAAAAACGGTTGCGGAAGAGGATAAGTCTTGCCTTCAACCGTCACTTGATGTTCTTCCATCGCTTCCAATAACGCACTTTGCGCTTTCGGTGTGGCACGGTTAATTTCATCAGCTAACACGACCTGATTAAACACGGGGCCGGGGTGAAAATTAAATTCGAGGTTTTTGGCATCAAACACCGATGCGCCCAGGATGTCCGCAGGCAAAATATCACTGGTGAACTGGATACGCTGGTAATGCAAACCCAATAACTTTGCCAGCGTATGTGCCAGCGTGGTTTTGCCTACACCTGGGATGTCCTCTATCAACAGATGTCCGCGAGCCAAAAGGCAGCAGAGGGCAAGGCGAATTTTATGGTCTTTGCCAAGAATGATCTGATTGGCCGAGCCGACGAGCTGATTAATTGCATTTTGCATGGGTAATGATTAGGATGCAGGGGTTATAAAAATCACCCGCTTGGCGAGGGTCAAGCAGGGAAAGATGTCACCTTTAAGTATAGGGCAAGACGTCAATGATACTCAAATCAGGGATTATTTATGAAAAACTATGCAGAAGTTAAACAGACATTATGCGAAATGCTGGAAGAACTGGGCGGGCGTCTCGCGAAAATCACCGATGATGTCAGACATACTGACCAGCCTGTAGAAAAGGACTTTGCCGAACAGGCGACGCAAACCGAAAACGATCAAGTGCTGGATTATCTTGGTAATGCCGCCAGAGCAGAAGTCGCCCAAATTAAACAAGCGATTACGCGGATAGACAAAGGCGAATATGGTTTATGCGAGGCATGTGGCGGGCCGATCAGGGAAGAACGCCTGAAAGCGTTGCCCTATGCCAGTTTATGTATCCAATGTGCAGGAAAAATACCGCGTTGAATATCCCCGCACAAAATCCCGCGCCAGCCGTTTACGTTGTCGAAGAACAAGCAAACCCTTCAAGCGATTTTTTTGTCTTGCCGGCAATAGAGGCGCACAGGCTTAAGGTGATACGGTGCGGCTTTGCCGATTTGCCCACAGCGGCTGAATTGTCTGGCGCTATTGTGCTATTTGTACGTTATGTGCCGACCCAGTGGCTAAAATTGGTCGAAGCCGTGCGTCCTACATTGCAGTCATTGATATTTTTTATGGATGACGACGTGCTGGATTTGGAGGCTTCGGTGGGGATGCCGTGGCGTTATCATCTCAAACTAATGCGTCTGGCGGCTTCGCGTTCACGCTGGTTACGGCGTCAAAAAGCGGTGTTATGGGTATCGACGCCTTATCTGCAACAGAAATACGCGGCGTGGCAACCGCGCTTGGTTTTGCCGTCAGCGGTGATGCCGCCTACTGGCCTGCGGCGGATTTTTTACCACGGCTCAGCGTCCCATCAAGCGGATATCCGTTGGTTGCGGCCCGTGATTGCAGAAGTCCTGCAACAGGATACAAACCTTGTTTTTGAGATTATTGGCGGGCAGGCTGTTTATCGTTTGTACAAAGACCTGCCCCGCGTCAATGTGGTTCACCCAATGAAATGGCCTGATTATCAGGCGTTTATTGCCCTACAGACCTACCATATCGGACTGAATCCGTTACAGGATATACCCTTCAATCGGGCGCGTTCCTACACCAAATTTTTTGATATTACCCGTTGTAAAGCGGTAGGCATTTATTCGCCGGACAGCGCCTGTGCAGAAGTTATCAGCGACAGGCGGGACGGTCTGATTGTTGAACTGAAACAAGACGCGTGGGCAGAGGCTATTCTAACGCTAGCCCAAAATGAATCCCTGCGGCAAACCTTGTTACAACATGCCGAGATAAAAATGCGTGATTTGACTGTTGATGCAGAGCTTGGTTATGTTGAATTAATGGGTTTATCAACAGGGCTAAACGATAAGCCGAATTTGTAATTTGTAAAGCGGTTTTGCGCTAGAATCGTAGAGTTGATAGGTAATCCGGCATTTCAGGGTGCATCGATGGCGATTTGCTGTCGCGAAAGTTGTTGAGGTTCATGGCTTCAAGGAAGCTGCAGGCTATAATTCGGATGAAAAATCTCCGTTGGTTAAGGCTGCCGAGAGTGAGAGTCCGCTCCAAGCCAAACCGGCGACCAGTGCGGCCACCTTAAAATAGGTTTTTTGTTTTATTTTTTTCATTTTGCACCATGTTAATTGATAAACAACTTAAGCAAGACATGCGCCATTTAATATATACATCAATTAGTTAATGCCCTGCCTTCAATTTATGGGCTGTTTATTGTAAAAAATTCTGACATCTAGGGGGCAGGGGTAGCGGTAGAGTAACCCGACAGCCTCCGATCAGCTGTTTAATGGGTCATATTTCCAGAGGTTTATTCACTCATATTTTCGATATTGGGCGCTGCTTGGGCTTCTGCCACGCCGTATAAATCGAAAATGACCGTTAATTTGTTTTAATCCTTGCTATCCCACTTTGTAAAGCATCTTTCTATGTTAAAATCCTACTGGCCCGGTAGGAAATTAACCTAAAAAAAGCTGATTAATTAACGGGCCTAAATAATCCACATCACTATAAGGTTTGAAACCATGCAAGTATTAAAAAAAATCGTAATTTCCCTGATGTTCGCAGCAATCTCATCAGCCGTTTTCGCAGCGCCAGAGGGTGAGGCGAAAGTTACTGCTGCTGCTGAAGGCACGATTATTAAAATTGAAGAAGCTGTCAGCCTGGTTGAAAAAGGTGGCAGCAAAGAAGATATCGTTAAAGCGATTAATGATGCCCGCCAATTGCAAAAAGAGTTCCGTTATGAACTCACTGAGCGTCAACGTCAAAAAGCCAATGATAAACTGAGAATTGCCCGTGACGCTTTTGAAAAAGGTGAGTTACAACCTGCGGAATCAAAACTAAGGGAAGCGCTGGCTGGGTTTATAGAAATGAAAGCGGCCTACGACGCAGCCCACAAGTAACCCCCCTTGGCTTTATCAAATTTCCTTGCTGGTCTGAAACCTCCCCCTTCAGGTCATGAGTATCTACACAAGTTTTGCAACCATTTGATTTTTATGAAATTGCCACTTTTCGTCAAATATGCTAACTATTTG